>UQKV01000091.1 GCA_900541665.1 uncultured Collinsella sp. | reverse complement strand
TGGCGCCAATCAGCGTCTCGTCGGCAGACGCACCCTCAAAGCCCTCGATCTGCTCATCGAAAGCCTCGCCCTGTTCGGGCTCGGCTTGAGCGTCGGGAGCAATCGGCTGACCGAACTCGTCCTCGGCGTAGGTAGGCTCTTCATACTCGATGGTGTTGCCGTAGTCGTTTTGCTGCTGGGCCGCGGCATACTCCGCCGCTGCGCGCGCCATTTCCTCGGCACGACGTTTCTGCTCCCCAAAATAGGTATCGAACGGAACATCGTCGGGAAACTCGTTTTCGCCCTGGAAGGGAGCAACGTTGTCCATAACGCCGAGCATAGCGGCGACAGAAGACTTGTTGCACACCGCGCCGGACGTATAGGGAAGAATGTGGCGGTTAGAGATGATGTTTGCCGCGTTGACAAGTGCAACGAGGGAAGCGAGGATCGCGACAATCCACAGCAGAACCTTGAGCGCGCCGGGGAGCGGCAGGATACGCAGGATGGCAACGGCAGCAGGGGCAACCGTGGCAACGGGCAACAGCTTGGCGATGAGCGCACGATACGAAGCATAGGGCTCGCGGGCGAGCAGCTCAGCACGGGGAGAGTCGTAGTGTGCGACAACGACAACCGGGCGGTTGCGCGGAGACGCGAGCGGACCCGAGGCCTTGTGGTAGGCGATGACATTTTGGCTCACGCCCGTCTTGCCCAGGCGCGAAACCACGGGGTGGCCCGTGCGCTCGAGCACGTAAAGAACGGCGCCGACAATGGCCAGCAAGGTGCCGACCAAGCCGATACCGCCGCCGATGCCCATCAGCAGGGCGCCGGCAAACGCAAGAATACCGGTAACGGCAAATGCCAACCTACCGGGCGCCGGGGCATTGAACTCCTGAACCTCGGGATCAAAGCCGTGGTTGCGGAAGATCTGAGCGATATCCTCGGCAGCCAAGCGCTCTTCTTCGCTGCATGCCGGCGTAATGCCGGTGTTCTGCAGCAGGTGGTTAATATAGTTCTGGGTGTTCGCCATGTGCGCTCCACATCCATAATCCTACAAATAGGCCCAATGCATGCACATTAGAACCGTATATAGTCGAAAGTATACCCCGAGCGAGCGCAAACGACCGAATTCGGGCCATCTTAACGCCCCGAGCGGACAAGGATATAGCCTAATCTCCATATCGGACTAAAATCATGGCATCAAACGACCTTCTCATGCGAGGATTCTATGACGGCAAGCGACGCGACCGCGACAATTAAAAAGGGAAGTTCGGAGCCCGGTTTCGATAAAACGGCTCAGCGCATCCTCAATCTTTTCTTTGTGCTCAACAGCTCCCCCGAACCGCTGACGACCGAGCAGATCGTCTTGGATTCTGACCTGGGATATGGCTCGGGCAACATCGACTCGGATAAGCGCAAGTTTCGGCGCGATCGTGACAAACTGCTCGAGCGTGGCATCTTAATCAAGGAGGTTCGCCCCGCCGGTGCGCAGGAGACCGAGGAAAGCTCGTGGACAATCGACCGCGAGCACACGTTTGCTGCAGGCGGCCTCATCACCGCAGACGACGCCGACATCCTACTCAACGCCATCGACCAGACGCTAGCGGCCGGCTCTTCCACCTTTGCCGCGCCGCTTGCCGATATTCGCTCCAAAATTGCCTACCTCACCGGCATGTCGGCGGTGGACGAAGTACCGATCCGCCGCTCTCCCACCGTCGATGCGGTATGGAGCGCCTTTGCCGAGCGATGCGCGCTGCGATTTTTATATCAGAACGGACGCGGCGAGCAGAAAGAGCGTACCGTCCGCGTCTACGGCATGTTCGAACGCGAGGGCGTGGCGTACTTCTGCGGCCTCGACAATGTCACCGACGACATCAGGACATTCCGCTGCGACCGTATCGTTCGCGCTTGGCGTCCTTCGAAGGCCTACGCCATCCCTGCGGACTTCAATCTCAACGACTATCTGTTCTTTGAATTCGATTTCGCCGACCGACCGCCCGTTGCAGCCACGTTCTCGTTCGCCCCTCAGACGCAGATCGATATGATCAACGGCCTCACGCGCGGGCGAGGTGAGCTCGCACACACCGATGCGGGATGGATCTGGACCGTTGACGTGCGCGACCTTGAAGCCGCCGCCTCATTTTGCATGGCCCACGCCATGGACGGCATGAGGCCCATGGCCCCCAAATCGCTCAAGCAGGCGTGGAACCACCTCATTGAAAGGACGGTGCACGAGCATGCCCGTGCGTAAACTCACCAGCGAGCAGAGACTCTCGCGCGCCATCGAC
>UQKV01000090.1 GCA_900541665.1 uncultured Collinsella sp. | reverse complement strand
ACCGTCTCGGGCGCGCCCAGCTTGAGCTGCTGCTTAAAGTGCGTCTCCTCGAGCGAGCTGTTGCGCTCGGTAAAGGTGTCGCACTCCAGCTCGTCATAGTGGCTCAGCAGGTGCTCGGCATCTTGCTGAGAGATGGCGGCGTGCAGACGGTCGGCCTGCGCCACGGGGTACATGAGAATCGTCTGCGCATGTCCCTGCTTGGTCTCGAGCAACAACATGGGCTGCGGCGTGTCGTCCCTAAAACCGACGACGGTGCAGACTCCCTGACCCGGATGAATGACGTGTTGACCGATTGAGAACATGCTACCTCCAACTTATACGAATTTACGTATGCTTAGAATACCACGCTGACGTGCGCAAACCATCACTTTATGCAGGAAAAGCACACAACTCCGATAGGTTAGAGTATTCGATAAATAGAACGGCTTATTCATACGTTTATGCATTTCCAGAACCTGTATAAACAGCAGGCAAACCGGCAACTTTGTACCGTCGCGCAAGAGCGGTAGTCATTTTTGTGCATATGCAATATCTATTAGCTTTACCCTGCGACAGTAGTTACCGCTTGTGATAGAGTGCTACAAACTCTGGCTTTTGCCCTACGAGTGACCAAGAGCTCGGGGGCTTTAACACAAGGAGGATCTATGCCCGAGAAGATTGAAGAGCTGGTACGCGCTGCGCTTGCTGCGGCCCAGGAGGCCGGCGACCTTTCCGCATTTGAACTTGACGATTGCGCTATCGAGCGACCGGCTGACACTTCTCATGGCGAGTGGACCTCCACCATGGCCCTGAAGTCCGCCAAGCTGGCTCATTGCGCCCCGCGCAAGATCGCCGAGGCCGTCGTTGCCCATATGCCCGAGGACCCCGCAATCGAGAAGGTCGAGATCGCCGGTCCTGGCTTCATCAACTTCTACCTCTCCGTTGCCGTCAAGAACGCCATCTTTGGCGAGGCCCGCGAGAAGGGTATGGACTTCGCTAAGTCCAACGTCGGTGGCGGCCTGAAGACCCAGGTCGAGTTCGTCTCCGCCAACCCCGTCGGCCCCATGCACATCGGCCATGGCCGCTGGGCCGCGCTGGGCGACTCCCTTTGCCGTGTTATGGACCACGCCGGTTACGACATCCAGCGTGAGTTCTACATCAACGACCACGGCTCTCAGATGAACACCTTCGGCAACTCCATCAGCACGCGCTATATGCAGCTTGCCGACATCATCGCCAAGCAGGGCGTGGATATCGACGAGGCTCACAAGCTGCTGATCGCCGACCGTGACGCCTTTGTTGCCGATGAGAGCGACGAGCACCCCGAGACCCATCCGTATCAGGACAACTTTGCCGAGACTCTGGGCAAGGACTCCTATGGCGGCGACTACATCATCGACGAGGCCGCCGAGTTCTGGCGCACCGACGGCGATAAGTGGGTCAACGCCGATCCGCAGGAGCGTATGGAGAGCTTCCGCGAGCGCGGCTATGTAAAGATGGTCGACAACATGCGCGACCTTTGCCATGCCGTCAACTGCGACTTCGATCGCTGGTTCTCCGAGCGTTCGCTGTATGTTAAGGACACCGAGGGCGAGACCGCCGGCACCTCCGCCGTCGACCGCGCTTTTGAGAAGCTCGACAAGATGGGCTATCTCTACACCAAGGACGGCGCCCTGTGGTTCCGCTCCACCGATCTGGGCGATGACAAGGACCGCGTCCTGATCAAGTCCGATGGCGAGTACACCTACTTCGCCTCCGACGTTGCCTATCACTGGGATAAGTTCCAGCGCGTCGATCATGTCATCGACATCTGGGGCGCCGACCACCACGGCTACATCGACCGCGTCCGCTGCGTCTGCGACGCTCTTGGCTATCCCGGCAAGTTTGAGGTTCTGCTGGGCCAGCTCGTCAACCTGCTGCGCAACGGCAAGCCCGTCCGTATGTCCAAGCGCAAGGGCACCATGGTGACCCTGCAGGAGCTCGTCGACGAGGTCGGCTCCGACGCTGCTCGCTACACGCTCATCTCCAAGAGCTCCAACCAGATGGTCGACTTCGATATCGAGGCCGTTAAGAAGCGCGACAACTCCAACCCGGTCTATTACGTGCAGTATGCTCACGCTCGCGTGTGCTCCATCCTGCGCCGCGCCGCCGACGTTACCGCCGAGCAGGCCGCCGAGATGGGCATGAAGGCCGTTGCCGAGAAGGCTATTGGCGAGAACGTCGATTACTCGCTGCTGACCGACCCGACCGAGCTCGCCCTTTCGCGTAAGCTCAACGAGCTCACCGACCTCATCGCCAGCTGCGCTCGCGA
>UQKV01000089.1 GCA_900541665.1 uncultured Collinsella sp. | reverse complement strand
TGAGGCCGGTGTCGATAGCGTGACGCAGCACGAAGCGGGTCTGGGGCATGGGGCCCTCAAAAGCGTCGACCAGCAGCAAGGCGCCGTCGGCCATACGCAGCACGCGCTCGACCTCGCCGCCAAAGTCGGCGTGGCCCGGGGTGTCGATGACGTTGATCTTGACGTCCTTGTACTCGATAGAGATGTTCTTGGCGAGAATCGTAATGCCGCGCTCGCGCTCCTGGTCGTTAGAGTCCAGGACGCGGTCCTCGACCTGCTGGTTGGCACGGAAGGCGTCCGTGGCACGCAGGAGCTTGTCGACCATCGTCGTCTTGCCGTGGTCGACGTGGGCGATGATGGCGATGTTCCTCAGATTGTCTACGCGCATGTAGTTCCCCTATCTTCTATCCATATACAAACGGCACGCGTATGCGGCCCGCCCAGCGATACAACGCTCAGCGTGAATATTGAGCCTTTTACCGAAAACTCGTTTATTTTAGCGATTTTAGATGAGAGGGGTTTCCTCACCTGCAGGTTCAGGGTCGCTCCACATAAAACCATCGCCGGCGCCCATGCCCTCATACAGCACATATGCCGAAAAACCGCTCTCGAGCGTAGTCTCAAAGAAGCTCACGAGCAGAGCGTCGTGGTAGCCTCCGTCAATCTCGACGCAGCCGGTATAGCCGATGGCATAGCGGGCGATACGGCCCAGGCCCTCGTCCTTAAGACCCATCTTGTGCTCGGAGATAAAGTTGGTGGCCGCCTCGAGGCACGCCTCTTCGCCATCCTCATCGAGCGCCGCCAGATAACGGTTGGAAGCAGCGTCCTCAATTGCCACGACCACGCCAGGGTTTTCACCGGCGGCAAGGTCGTCCAAGAACGCGCCAATCAGGTCACACACCATGGCGTCGAGCTCGGCGGAGACGTTACCGGCGTCCTGCATATCCTGTGCCATCTTTAGACCTTCCCATCGAGTCTGGCGTCGTTACAGTTCTTGTGCCTCGGCAGCGATCTTGGCGGCAGCGTCGCGGGCGCGCATCATATCCATCGCGCGCTTGTCGAGTACCTTGATCTGGTTGGTCAGCATTACTGCATCGACCACACCCCAGATTACCAAGCCTGTTGAAATCGAAAACCCAAGCGCACCAACTGTACCACGAAGGCGCGAGCAGATTGCCGCGACAAGGGCGGAGACGACAACCATCTTGATAAACGAGCCGCGGCGCTCGCGAAGCGTGCGGGCCTGCATCACATAGGCGATGCGTGCCGCCTCGGATGCCTCCGAGCGCATCTGGGCCTCGCGCGCAATGGCCGCCGCCTCAGCCGACATACCGCTGGCCATCAGCGAACACTCCGCAACCCTGCCGCCCCGCATTTAGAAGTCATCGGGGGAGAGCGTATGGACGAACTCGTCGAACTTCTCGAACTCCTGCTCGTCGTCGACATCCTCGGCGTGGGTGGAAACAGTGCCCAGGCGATTCATGATGTCGTCCTCCACAAACATGGGGGCATTGCTGCGCACGGCAAGGGCAATGGCGTCACTGGGGCGGGCGTCGATCTTGCGCTCCTCGCCATCGGCCAGTACGACGATCGTCGCGTAGAACACCGGCGGCTCGGCGCGAACGATCTCGATGCGCTCGAGCTTGGCGCCCAGGGCGTCAACGGTATCGAGCAGCAGGTCATGGGTGATCGGGCGCTCGGCGCGGCCGCTATCGATGCCGCGGCTGATGGCAGCAGCTTCAAACGAACCAGTCTGAATGGAAAGGGAACGCAGCGGCGCGGGCGAGTCCGATTTGCTGCTGCGCTCACGAAGTACGATAAGCGATGGCACGGGACCGGCAGCCATGACGATGGTCTCTATGTCGACGCGAACCATGGAACACCTCCGGTACGTAGCGGTTAACACGCGGCAGCCCGCCGCATTGAATAGCTATACTACCCAAACTTTCGCACAGCACACAAAATCAAAGTAGTTAATTTGGGACGGGGCTTTTTTGACTACTTTCAGTAGGTAAGAAAAAAGCCCCGAGGCAACGCCCCAGGGCTCTTCACGGTTTTGATGGTGGACCTGACAAGATTCGAACTTGTGACCTCCCGGTTATCAGCCGGACGCTCTAACCAACTGAGCTACAGGTCCATCATGGTGGAGGTTAGGGGGATCGAACCCCTGACCTCAGGCTTGCAAAGCCCGCGCTCTCCCAGCTGAGCTAAACCCCCACGGAGACAGTAATAAACACCCCAGCGGCGACTCGGCTCTCGCTGGGGTGTTTATTGCGAAAGAAAGTGGTGGACCTGACAAGATTCGAACTTGTGACCTCCCGGTTATCAGCCGGACGCTC
>UQKV01000088.1 GCA_900541665.1 uncultured Collinsella sp. | reverse complement strand
GCAGACGATGCCGACATCCTGCTCGATGCCATCGACCAGACACTCGCGGCAGGCTCATCCACCTTTGCCGCGCCGCTTGCCGACATTCGCTCCAAGATTGCCTACCTCACCGGCATGTCGACGACAGGAGAGGTACCAATCCGCCGCTCTCCCGCCGTCGATGCGGTATGGAGCGCCTTTGCCGAGCGTTGCGCGCTGCGCTTTTTGTACCAAAACGGACGCGGTGAACAACGCGAGCGGACCGTTTGCGTCTACGGCATGTTCGAGCGCGAGGGTACGGCATACTTCTGCGGCCTCGACAATGCCACCGACAATATCAGGACATTCCGCTGTGACCGCATCATTCGCGCCTGGAGACCTTCGAAAGCCTACGCCATTCCTGCGGATTTCAACCTCAATGATTACTTATTCTTTGAGTTCGATTTTGCCGACCGCCCACCCGTTGCGGCAACGTTCTCGTTCGCGCGTGAAGCGCAGGCCGATATGATCAGCGGTCTCACACGCGGACGAGGCGAACTCATACGCACTGAAACAGGTTGGACCTGGACCGTTGACGTGCGCGACTTTGAAGCCGCAGCCTCTTTTTGTATGGCCCATGCCATGGATGGCATGAGGCCCGTCGCCCCCGATTCTCTCAAGCAGGCGTGGAATCACCTCATCGAAAGGACGGTGCACGAGCATGCCCGTGCGTAAACTCACCAGCGAGCAAAGACTCTCGTGCGCCATCGACATCATGGAGGCCCTCTACGCCGCCGGCGAGAGCGGCATGACACGAACCGAAATTTGCGGCCGCTTTGACATCACGGGAGTATCGCTCGACGAGATTCTCGAGATCGTCTCGACGCTCGCGGACCGAGAATCGGGTGCGCGCATCATCTGCGAATGCCACGGCGAGCGTGTGGTCCTCACCGGTGACGCCGGACGTGTGCTACCGCTGCGCCTGAGTGCCGCCGAGGGCGCTGTGCTCAACCATGAACTTGAATCATTGGGGATCGAACCCCAAGCGGCAGTTCGAATACGGCGCGCCCTTCTTCCCAAAGAACTCGGATACAACCAGCGCGTCTTTGACACCGTCGCCCACGGGTCGCACTGGCAGCAGCTGAGCTGCGCCATTCGGGACGGCGTTCGCTGCCGCATCTCGTATCGCTCGATGGATGACACGCAGGCGCGCGAGCGTTTAGTCGACCCCTTGCGCATCACAACAAACGGCGACCAAACGTATCTGATTGCCTGGGATGTCGCGGTCGACGAACAGCGTACCTATCGTATGGATAAAATCGAGGGCCTGGTCTTGACCGACGACTCCGTCGTGCGCCACGAACCGGAGCCCGCGACCCTCCATGACTCCCTCGCCCAGGCGGAGCGGAGCGCGAAACTTCTCATGCCGCGCGCCTTGGCAGAGCGCCTAGACTGGCCCGGCATCATGTCGATTGAACCCAATGGGGCGGACAGCTCAACAGTGAATGTACGCTACGGCTCCGAGCGCTGGCTGCTAAGCCAGGTAATCGCAGCGGGCGGAGCCATCCGCATCTTGGATGACCCCGCCCTGTCAAAGCGTCTGTGCGATATGGCAAAAACCCTCGTCTGTCCGCTTTAGCGCCGCCGCTCGTGGCGTGCGCGCCACAGCTGTAGATAGTGCCCGATTTGTGCCGACTCGATGCGCTGATAGGAGCTCGTGGGCAGCGACGTTAAGAATTTCTTGCCGTAGCCCTTCGTCACCAGGCGCGGGTCGGCCAAGATGAGTACGCCACAATCGGTCGATGAGCGAATGAGGCGACCGGCCGCCTGCTTGACCTCGAGCACGGCCTCGGGCAGCGAATAGCGCGCCCAAGCGCGGTCTTCACGCAGATTGCGCTCGCATGAGAGCGGGTCTGTGGGGCTCGAGAACGGCAGCTTGGGGATGATGACGCAGCGCAGCGTCTCGCCGCTGGCGTCAAACCCTTCCCAAAAGGCCTTAAGCGCAAAGAGCGACGAGGTCGGTTCGTTGATAAAGCGATCGCGCAGACGGCGAGGGGACGAGTTGCGCTGCTGGCAGTTGAGTTCCAGGCCCGCACGAGCCATCTTGGGCTCGACGCGATCGTACAGCTCCTCCATGTCACGCCTGTTGGTGAACAGCGTGAGCACCGAGCCGCCCATGGCAAGATGAGCGTCGACCAGCACGCGCTCGAGCGCCGAAAGATAGCCTTCGCGGTCGCGCGGATCGGGAATATCCCCAGCCACGACCACGGCCATATTCGAATCGAAGTCGTAGCTCGAATCCAAGTGCAGCGACGATGATGTCGCGGCACCGATGCGATCGAGGCCGACCGCATGGTTAAAGTGTTCAAAGCTTTTGGACACCGTCATGGTCGCCGAGGCAAAGATAGCCGTGTGAACCTCGGGCAGCCACTCGGTTGCCAAGGCCTCGCCAATATCGATGCGCTCCGCGGTCATCGACTCGCCGCCGGCACGCAGCCTGCGATTGACCTGCAGCGAATACACATAGTGTTCATCGG
>UQKV01000087.1 GCA_900541665.1 uncultured Collinsella sp. | reverse complement strand
GCATCGACCTGCGACGATGCCCCCAACGTGGACACACATTTTGTCCTATAAGCCTTATTGAACCCCGTCGATGCAAACAAAAAGCCGCCACAGACCGTAAGACCTGCGGCGGCTTCGCCTCAATTAATAGTTGAGTAAATACCTGAGCCTACCCCTCGATACGGCTCAAGAACTCACGCGTGCGCTGCTCGTGCGGATGGCCGATAACCTGATCGGCAGGCCCCTCCTCGACAATACGGCCGCCATCCATAAAGACCACGCGGTCGGCAACATCGCGCGCAAACTGCATTGCGTGGGTCACGATCACCATCGTCATATTCTGCGCAGCGAGGTCCTTAATGACACGCAGTACCTCGGCCGTCAGCTCGGGATCGAGTGCCGAGGTCGGCTCGTCAAAGAACAGGATCTCCGGGTCGAGCGCCAAGGCGCGGGCGATACTCACGCGCTGCTGCTGGCCGCCCGAAAGCTCACACGGCACCTTGTTCTCGTTGCCCACAAGCCCCATCTGAGCAATCAATTCATGCGCACGAGCTTCCGCCTGTTCGCGCGGGCGCTTAAGCACGCGGATCGGTGCATCGGTGATGTTTTTCATCACGGTATAGTGCGGGAACAGATTGTAGTTCTGGAACACCAGACCAAAACGCGAGCGTGCCTGCTTGGGAACATCGCCCTTCGCATAGACCGCGCCCGAACCCGCATCCGTCGCAACGGCAAGGTCGCCAAACGAGAGCGAGCCTCCGTCGAGCGTCTCGAGCAGCGTGGCACAGCGCAGCAGCGTGGACTTACCGCCGCCCGAAGGTCCGATAATCGCCACGACCTCGCCGCGCTTGACTTCGAGCGAGATATCCTTGAGCACCTCATTGCCGCCAAACGCCTTGCGAGCGCTTTCGATTTTCATCACTGAGTTAGTCATGATAATAGTCCAGCTTCTTTTCGGCGGCGCCCAGCAGCATCTCGACCACAAAGTTAAAGATCCAGTAGATCAGCGCCGCGATCGCAAACGGCACCATGCTCACCTGCGAGGCGACTAGCGCCTTGGCCGTCGAGAACATCTCACCCACGCCAATGGCAAACGCCAGCGACGTGTCCTTGACCAGCGTGATGATCTCGTTGCCCATCGCAGGCAGAATACGCTTGGCGACCTGCGGCATCACGATATACAGAAACGTCTGCATGCGCGAGTAGCCCAGCACCTCGGCTGCCTCGTATTGACCGCGCGGAATGGACTGCAGGCCCGAACGATAGATCTCGGCAAAATAGCCGGCGTAGTTGATGATGAACGCCACAACACACGCCGTCCACTTGGAATCGGGCGTGAGCGAAATGCCAAACACGTAATACGGGGCAAAGTAGATGGCAAACATCTGCAGCATGAGCGGCGTACCGCGCATGATCGAAATGTAGATGCGCGCAATCCAGCGAAGCGGCGCGATTTTGCTCATGCGCATAAACGCCACGGGGATTCCCAGCGGAATCGACCCCAGCAGCGTCAGCACAAACAGCTGCAAACTGACCAAGAATCCCTGGCCAAGCATCTGCATCATGACCTGAATAGACATTACTTGAGCACCCAATTATCGAAAGATAGACCATAGCTTGAATACTTGTCGCACAGGTCCTTAACCGTGCCGTCCTCGTAGAGCGCCTTGAGCGACTCGGTCACGGCGTCGGCCGACTTGGTGTCGCCCTTCTTAAAGCCGACGGCGTAGTGCTCGCTGGACAGCGGCTCATCAAGCTGCGTATAAGCATCGGGCTTGGCGGCAAGCTGATACTGGGCAATCGAAAGGTCGCAAGCCACGGCATCGACCGCGCCGCTCTCGAGCTGCATAAAGGCCGTGTTGTACTCGCCGATCGTGTCGAGCGTGGCAAACGTCGCCGCCAGATCCTTCTGGTCACCCTCGAGCACATCCTGCGCAGCGGAATCGGTCTGGGTAATCACGGTCTTGCCGGCAAGATCGTCCCAGCTCTTGATACCCGCATCCTTCTTGACCACCAGCACCTGCTCGTTGAGCATGTACGGCTCGGAGAACGTGTAGTCGTCCTCGCGACCCTCCATGGTAAAGCCGTTCCAGATGCAGTTGATGGCGCCGGAGTTGAGCAGCGTGTCCTTGGCATCCCAATCGATGGCCTCGTATTTGACCTCCCAGCCCTGCTTATCGGCAACAGCCTTGGCAAGATCGAGATCAAAGCCGGTGTACTCGCCATCGTCGCCCACAAAGCCGTACGGAGGATAGGACTTATCAAAGCCCACCACGAGCTTCTTGGACTCCGCAGCGCCCTTCACGTCCTTGGCCGCGGCAGAACCAGCAGCGGAGCCCTTGCCGGCACCACCGCCGCAACCGACAAGACCAAGGCCAAGCACCGTGGCGAGCGAGCCGGCTAGACCAACAAACTGACGACGAGACATATCGGCATTCATGGTATTCCCCCTTGATGGTACTTTAGTTAAGTAAAGTGAGTCATGTAACGTTCAGAATCATACACTTTAGCGTGATAGAGCACAAGATGAGTTTGCCCGCCGCGCGAGGGGTGCGGGGGTTAAGTTTCCTGCTCTACAGTCCTGCTCACGACGGAGGCCACATTAAGTGGCCTCCTGTTCGTGCGGAACT
>UQKV01000086.1 GCA_900541665.1 uncultured Collinsella sp. | reverse complement strand
GGTCTGTGCAACGTGTGGTATCGCACGACGCCGTTGGACTCGACAGACGTCGATGAGCCGGCAAACGCGACACTTGACGATGGGCACGAAAATCCTTGGCTTGAGTCCGACGAAGTAAGGGAAAGTCTGGGTGAGGATTGCCGCCTCGTCGATTACGACGGCTGGCACCTCTGGAAGGCGGATGTCTCGACCACGGAATCCACCACACTCGAGGCGAAAGAACTCGACCTTGCGTCCAATACCGTCGTAACGGGCATTCGCATTGAATACGGTGCGGTAGCCGCCGACTTTACGACTCGAAGCGATGCGGATTCTTGGACCCGTGATGATCTCAAAGATGAGCACGACGACCTTGACGATGCCAAAGCAATCCTTGGCACAGACGCTCGGGGCGCAGTCGTACACATGCAGGCAACGTCGGCTTATACGCCCCAAACCGCACTCACCAACAGCGCGCGCGTCGATCTTTGCCGCAACGGCGGCGGCGATAAACTTGAGTCACATGACGAGGACAGCGTCATTCAACGCTGTACCCTACCGCAGGACCTACCGGCAACAGGATCAGCCCCCATCGCCGCTTGCATCACCGCGCTCCTGACCTCGGGTGCCGCAGCCCTATGGTTCGCTCGCCTTAGGTCGAACCCAAAGAAGCGCTAGCGCGATGAAAAAGCGGGCGAGCCAGTCCCCCGGCTCGCCCGCTTTCAATCATGTAAATCGCCGTATCTACTCTGCAGACGAAGATCCACCATCAACGATTGCCTGCTCGGACTCAGGAATCCCATCGGCACCCGTGCTCTGTTCTTGCTCCACCTCTTCGCTGATTGCGGAGGCGGGGGTCGAGCCCTTCGCACCCACGATGTAGGCAGCCCCAAATCCTAACGCAATGGCAATCAAGGTCAAAATCACGTAGACAGGCCAATGGCGCTTAATATACGAAAACACGTTGACTCCTTAGAGCTCCGTCTACGAACGACGGATAACCTCGGTCACGACCTCGGATACCGTGGCAATGTTCGTCGGATTGACATTGTGGGGCAGGTCGTCCTCGGTACGAGCGCAAGCCAGACGCGTGCCGTCCACGCCGGCGATGGTGAGGGCTCGGCGGCTCGCCTCGAGCGCGGCATAGGCATCGGTCTTGGCATAGGGCATCTCGAGCGCGCCACAATCGACATGGAACGACTTGCACACCTTGCTGACCAGGTTCATGATGCGACGATCGCCCTTGAGCAGCTGCTGTTCGCCCTCAACCGTCACCACCGAAAGCCTACCGGCGCCGACGGATTCAAGATTGATGAAGAATACGCCGCGGAGCTTATCGCGATGCGAAGCCAAGAAGGCCTTCATACCGGCGCCATCACAATCCGAGGCGCCCGTTGCCACAAACCAGATATCGTGACCGAGCAACTCATCGTCGCCCATAGAGGCGACAGCCGAGAGCATATCTTCGGAAGAAGCGCCATCGGAAGACGTAGCGCCGCCCTTCCAGCCGTCGTTATCGTCCTCGAAGTTATCCCACGAACCGATACCGCGACCGGACTTCTTGGCATCGTAATCGTCTTCGACGCCCAGCCAATCACTCATGCTGTCCTGTTCGTTTTTCTTTTTACGACCGAACAGGCCGCCCAGGCCGCGCTTGCGAGACTTGGGTGCCGCCGGGGCGGGAGCCGAAATGGTCTCGATCGGCTGAGCGCCCGACGCAACGGGCCTAGGAGGCGTAACGGGTGCCGATGTTGGTTCGGGACCCTGAGCGGTAGCAAAGGGGTCGTTGACCTGTGCGGAGGGGTCGGGAAGGTCGAACAGCGACGTGCGAGACGCAACGTTTGCCTGCTTCATAGACGGCAGCGACGGATCGGGGACCGAAGCCAGCGGAGACGAGGAAGGTGCAGGCGACGGAGCCGACGCCGGATCGGGAACATTCATCTGCGGACGCGGTGATGCCTGGGAGGAAATCTGGGCCATAAGGGAATCGACCGTTTCGTCCTGGGTGGGAGCGACATTGGCAACCGTGGCACCGGAACCACTCGGGGTCGGCATGGTGAAAATCTGCGTGGAGTAAGGCCTCGACTCATCTGTCTCGGGAGCCTCGGAAACCGCAGGCATTTCCTCCTGCTCGACCTCGGTCGAATCATCTTGCTCGGCTGCCGCGTATTGCTCTTCGTCAGAGTTGGCCTCGACGGGCTCGTCCTCGGCAGCATCTTGGATTTCGGCAGCATCAATAAGCTCGTCATCGTCTGCCGCGTCGCCCTGCTCATCGGAAACAGGAAGGGGCTCGGCAATCGCGGTGCCTTGCTTTTCAAACGTTATCGTGGAATCGAACTGCGCGGCATCAAACGACATGGTGCTATCGACGTGCTGCTGAGCCTCGAAAGACGTCGTCGCCTCAACAACATCCGCGGACGCCGGTTGCTGGGACTCAAAGGACGTTGTAGCTTCGGCAGCGTCGACGGGCCCGGACTGCATAGCCTCGTTCTGCTCAAACTCTTGCGCCGCGCGCTCACGTGACGCCTCGGCTGCCTGCTGCTGAGCGATAGCCTCCTGCTCGGCAGCCTCGCGTGCGGCAGCGCGCTTCCCCTCGAAATCGTCGACAAATTTCCTGCCCTTTGCAAGCGCACCCTTAAAGAAGTTGGAAGCGCTGGCGCCAATCGAAGAGAACGCGGATGCAATATCGGCATGGGGCGTTGCCGCGGGAATCTCGGCCGAGAAATCAGTATCGCTCTCGTAAGACACGCGCCTCGGCTGTTCAACGTAATCGTCGTCAGACTCGTCCGCAACGTCTTGCGCCGGCGCGGCGGGAGCCAAAATGTCCAGTCCTGCCGCGGGATCGATCGCGGACACCGCCTCGGGCTCGGCAGCGGCAACCGCGGCAGACTCATCATCCACGGCGACAACGGGCGCAGATGCAGTCACGACGGGGGCAGGCTCGGGCTCAAACGTCGGCTCCTCGCCTTCCTCGTAATCGAGCGTGCAGGACTCGGGAAGCATTCCGAGCGCACGGATGGCATCCGAACCAAAGCGGATGTTGCCGGCGGCGTTGCGATAGAGCTTGGGCTCGGGCTCGGCCGCGGCAGGCTCCTCCGCCGGCTCAGCAGCGGGAACCTCGTCATTGAACTCTTCGGCCTGGACAGCCTGATTCTGATCCTCGGGCACGATGGCGCCAATCAGCGTCTCGTCGGCAGACGCACCCTCAAAGCCCTCGATCTGCTC
>UQKV01000085.1 GCA_900541665.1 uncultured Collinsella sp. | reverse complement strand
CCCCGTTCCTTAACTTCTTCGACGGCTTCCGCACCAGCCACGAGATCCAGAAGGTCGCCATGTGGGACTACAAGGATCTGGCCGAGATGTGCGACATGGACGCCGTCCAGGCTTTCCGCGATCACGCGCTCAACCCTGAGCACCCGCATACCCGCGGCAGCCACGAGAATGGCGACATCTTCTTCCAGAACCGCGAGGCCTGCAACAAGGTCTACGACGAGCTTCCCGCCGTCGTCGAGGGCTACATGAAGAAGATCAATGAAAAGCTCGGCACCGATTACGGCCTGTTCAACTACTACGGCGCTCCCGATGCCGATCGTGTCGTCGTGTGCATGGGCTCCTTCTGCGACGTGCTCGAGGAAGTCATCGACTACCTCAACGCTCACGGCGAGAAGGTCGGCCTGGTCAAGGTCCGCCTGTTCCGTCCGTTCTCCATCAAGCACTTTGTCGACGTTCTCCCCGAGACCGTCAAGAAGATTGCCGTTATGGACCGCACCAAGGAGCCGGGTTCCATCGGCGAGCCGCTCTACCAGGACGTCGTCTCCGCTCTCTACGAGGCCGGCAAGACGGGCATCAAGGTCGTCGGCGGCCGTTACGGCCTGGGCAGCAAGGACACGCCTCCCGCGTCCGCGTTCGCTGTCTTCGAGGAGCTTAAGAAGGACGAGCCCAAGCGCGAGTTCACCATCGGCATCGTCGATGACGTGACCAACCTGAGCCTGCCCGAGGCCGAGGATGCGCCCAACACCGCAGCCCCCGGCACCATCGAGTGCAAGTTCTGGGGTCTGGGTGGCGACGGTACCGTCGGCGCCAACAAGAACTCGATCAAGATCATCGGCGACCACACCGACAAGTACGTCCAGGCCTACTTCCAGTACGACTCCAAGAAGACCGGCGGCGTCACCGTCTCGCACCTGCGCTTTGGTGATTCCCCGATCCGCTCGCCGTACTACGTGACCAAGGCCGACTTTGTCGCTTGCCACAACCCCAGCTACATCGTTAAGGGCTTCAAGATGGTCCGCGACGTCAAGCCGGGCGGCACCTTCCTGGTCAACTGCCAGTGGAGCGATGAGGAGTTCGCCGAGCACATGCCCGCCGTGGCCAAGCGCTACATCGCGAACAACAACGTCAACGTCTACCTGATCGACGCTATCGACCTGGCTGCCAAGGTCGGCATGGGCAAGCGCACCAACACGGTGCTCCAGTCCGCCTTCTTCGCGCTGGCCAAGGTCCTGCCCGCCGAGGACGCTCTGCAGTACATGAAGGACGCGGCCACCAAGTCCTACATGAAGAAGGGCCAGGCCATCGTCGACGCCAACCACAAGGCCATCGATGCCGGCGCTACCGCCTTCCGTAAGTTCGAGGTTCCGGCCGACTGGGCAACCGCCGAGGATGCCGCTCCCGTCGAGCTCTCCGAGGAGACCAAGTCCGCCATCGCCCAGCAGGTCAAGAACCTGCTCGAGCCCATCGATCGCATGGATGGCGACAGCCTGCCCGTCTCCGCCTTCGTCGATTGTGCCGACGGCCAGTTTGAGCTGGGCGCTTCCGCATACGAGAAGCGCGGCGTCGCCGTGGTCGTTCCTCACTGGGACGAGACCAAGTGCATCCAGTGCAACCAGTGCGCCTATGTGTGTCCGCATGCCACCATCCGTCCGTTCGCGATGACCGAGGACGAGGCTGCCGCCGCGCCCGAGGCTACCCGCACGCTCGACGCCATGGGCCCCAAGGCCAAGGGCATGAAGTTCACCATGGCCGTGTCCCCGCTCGACTGCATGGGCTGCACCAACTGCGTCAAGGTCTGCCCCAAGGGCGCCCTCGAGATGGTTCCCACCGAGCAGGAGATGGATCAGCAGCCCGTTTGGGACTATATGGTCGAGAACGTCTCCGAGAAGAAGGAGCTCATCGCGGCCAACGTCAAGGGCAGCCAGTTTAAGCAGCCCTACCTGGAGTTCTCCGGCTCCTGCGCCGGCTGCGCCGAGACCGCCTATGCACGTCTGGTGACCCAGGTTGCCGGCGACCGCATGTTCATCTCCAACGCCACCGGCTGCTCCTCCATTTGGGGCAACCCCGCTGCCACCGCTCCTTACTGCAAGGACAAGGACGGTCACGGCCCGGCGTGGAACAACTCCCTGTTCGAGGACAATGCCGAGCACGGTCTGGGCATGGCCGTTGGCTATGAGGCCGTTCAGCACAAGCTGATCGCCGCTACCCAGGACATCATCGCTGCCGATGGTCCGTCCGATGAGCTCAAGGCTGCCGGCCAGGCTTGGATCGACTCCGTCAACGACGCCGAGGCCTCCAAGACCGCTGCCGCTGCCTACATTGCCGAGCTCGAGAAGTGCGGCTGCGACGCTTCCAAGGCGATCCTCGCCGACAAGGCTTACCTCACCAAGAAGTCCTTCTGGATCTTCGGCGGCGACGGTTGGGCCTACGACATCGGCTTCGGTGGCCTGGACCACGTCCTGGCTTCCGGTCACAACGTCAACGTCTTCGTCTTCGACACCGAGGTTTACTCCAACACCGGTGGTCAGGCTTCCAAGGCCTCGAACCTGGGCCAGGTCGCTCAGTTCGCCGCTGCCGGTAAGGTGACCAAGAAGAAGTCCCTGGCCGAGATTGCCATGAGCTACGGCTACGTCTACGTGGCGCAGGTCGCCATGGGCGCCAACCCGGCTCAGACCCTCAAGGCCATCCACGAGGCCGAGGCCTACGACGGCCCGTCCCTCATCATCGGCTACAGCCCCTGCGAGATGCACTCCATCAAGAAGGGCGGCATGCAGAACTGCCAGGCCGAGATGAAGAAGGCTGTCGAGTGCGGTTATTGGAACCTCTTCCGCTTCAACCCCGAGGCTGCTGCCGGCAAGAAGTTCTCACTCGATTCCAAGGAGCCCGCGGGCGGTTATCAGGAGTTCCTGATGAACGAGGCCCGTTACAGCCGTCTGACCCGCGAGTTCCCCGAGCGCGCCGACACCCTGTTTGCCCGCAACGAGGAAGCCGCCAAGGAGCGCTACGAGCACCTCGTCAAGCTCATTGATATGTACGACAAGAAGTAAGCAAGGTCCCATTCAGGAGGGCTGCCGAAGGGCAGCCCTCCTTTTTGCGCGGAGAAAGGCAGAGACAGCCTACATTTTTGGCGATTTGTATAAAAAATTTATCTTTACATCACCTATAGAAATGCTCTATAATTAAAAGACAGCGGGCGCGCCGTAGGATGTGCCCGCGTTTTGCGATTCGGAAAGGTGTGAAGGTTTTGTCGAGACTTGACATTATGACGCCGTCGCGCGCCCAGACCGTGATCGACGGACTGTACCGCGACGTGGAGCGGCGCATTGCCGCCAGCCCTCCGGGACTGTGCCCGGTGGATCTTGCGATGAACTTTTTGAACCTCTGCCACGCGCAGACCTGCGGCAAGTGCGTGCCCT
>UQKV01000084.1 GCA_900541665.1 uncultured Collinsella sp. | reverse complement strand
TAGACCTCGAGGTCGCGGTCGCCGAACTTGTTCATGAGGTACTCGAGCTGCATGAGCTCGTCCCAGGTGCCGCCGACGCCCATCAGGAACACGGCGTCGTAGCCCTCGTCGGCGACCTTGTCGGCGAGCGCGGTCATCTTCTTGCCGGTCTCGTAGAGCGCCTTGCCGTCCTCGAGATAGCCCTCCTGGTCGAAATGCATGATCTCGATCTTCTCGGTTTCCTTCATTTGTCTCTCCTTTCTGGGGTTGTTTCCACATCCCCCATGCCAACGGGCATCAAAACCCGCTTACATTCCGTAACACTCGGCCGCTTTGGCCTTAAGCGCATTGACTGACTCTTCGTAGCCCTCTGCCTTGACCTCCATTTGCTTGGAGACGGCATCGAGATACGGGTGCACGTCCCATGACTTCAGACGCTCGGCTATCATGGCCGCAATCGTCTGGAAGAACACAAGATTGGGAATTGCGCTGAGCAGCGGAGCCACCTGAGGCACCGCAACCTCGTGAGCCCTACCCTTGGGATGGGCCGTGAGCAGCACCGTTTTTGTCGTAACGTTCGATAGCGCATCAGCGATAATCGCAAGACGCTCCGACCCCTGCGGATCGTCGACGATAAACACCAGATAGCCCGGAACGATCTGCATCTCGGGACCGTGGACGAACTCCTCGCCTTCGTGATGCATGGCAGGAATCTTGATGGTCTCGCTCAGCTTGAGGGCCGCCTCTTCGGCAACGCCATAGTTGGGGCCGTTGCCGACGACCATGGCGGGCGTGTGCTCAGAAAGCTCGAGCATGTGGTCTTGGACATATGCCTCGGCGGTCTTGCACATCACGGCATTGGCCTGGATGGCCTCGCGCAGGTCGTCAAGACGCTGGGCAACGCCCTTGGCGTCAATCGTTCCGCGCGCCTGACCGCCGTAAATACCAAAGAGCACCAGGTACTCAACGAGCACCTCGACGCCCAGAGTCACAAAGTCCACCGACTCGACGCCCACACCGTAGTCAAGAACGATGTCAGCGTGTTCCTTGATGGGTGCCTCGACGTTTGCCGTGAGCGCAACTGCAGCCATATCGTGTGCGCGCATGTAATCGAGCGCCGCAATCGTATTGGTCGAATAGCCACTCTGCGAAACGGCAATGTTGAGCGCATGCTGCGGATAGGTGTGTTCAAAATCAACGAAGGCCTCGGGCGTCACAACGGACACCTGCATTTGCAGGGCATCTTGCAGGTAATCGCGGGCGCAATCGGCGGCATGGCGCGACGAACCCGAAGCAACGATGCGCAGCGCGTCAAAAGAACCGGACTGGAAAATATCAACGAGCTGCGCTACCAGCTCAGACGAACGCTCGAGGTTCTCCCCCATACGCACATGGGCAAGCTGAACGTAATCGAGCATCTTCATCGTCTCACCTCGTAACAAATCATTAGTATTTGATACCAATCACAGTTACAGGTTACGGCTTTTTGATACCTCTTTGTCGATTAATTTATCCCCATCGGCAAACGGTCGATTTTGAGCCCTGTAAGGTTGTATATACAGCTGACCCAACGATCAAAACTGGTTAGTTTCCCAGCCGTTATTCACAAAATACCAGCTAGTACGTATAGGTGTAGCCGCCCGTATCGCCACGATTGAAGGACTTTACATACTCGATAGCCTGACCGCTCGCGTCATAGCTCACGCATTCCAAAAGCAAAACAAGATCGCCCTGTTCCAGTCCAAGGAGGCCGGCATCTCGTGCGCCCAGCGCTTCGATATCGAGCTTTTCCTGTGCCATGACTGGCTTTCGGCCCAGCATCTCATAGGTCTCGTACAAACTGAAGACCGACACGTCAATATCTTCGATGGTTGGGAACAGCAGGCAGGGAATCAGCGCCGTCTCAATCGATACGGGGCTACCGTTTATGCAGTTCAGGCGTCGAACGGAATAGAGCAGGTCGTCCTCGGCGATGCCAAACAGGTCGGCGTAATATGGCCCCGCATAACGCTTGGAACGCGCGAGAATACGGACGGACGGCTCGCCGCCCGAAGCACGGACCGATTCACGGAAACCGACCGTGCGTTCAAAAAAAGCAGGTACTTTCTGCGCCACAAAGGCACCTTTTCCCCGAACACGGCGAATCTGCCCGCGCCGAACCAGCTCATCGACAGCGCTTCGGATGGTCAAGCGTGTCGTACCAAATTCCTCGGCAAGGTCTTTTTCGGACGGAATCATGGAACCCGTGGGATATATACTGCGCTCGATACGTTCCTCGATGCGGCGTCGAATGCGCATATAAACCGGGGTGGCATCTACTGTTTCAGCCATTGTTCACCTGCCACGCTCCTCATGCCGTTCTCTTCGCCGTTATCGGCAAAGCGGAACTTTGTGGGCAAAATCACCGATTTGCAATGCTCCACAAAACGCATGTCCTTATCAAATTCGATCGAGCTCTCATAGAACACCGGCGTTCCCTCTTCTTGCTGGAGCAGCTCGGCCTCTTCGGCGTTCAAACGCGAGATGGAGATATGCTCACGTCCATGCTCAACACGCACGCCACCTTCTTTGAGCAAGACATCGTAAAGGCTCTCGCACTCAAAATCGTGCTCGATAAGCGATGGGCACAGGGACAGGTTAACGTGAGCCGTCTCGATTGACGTCGGCTCGCCCTCAATAAGTCGAACGCGCTGCATGCGGAGCAAGGGAGCGCCTACAGCCACCCCAAGCTTGTCGGCAAGCGCCTCATCCGCCTCGATGGTCCCGGTGGAAACCAGACGAGAAGAGGGGTGCAGGCCGGCAGTCCGCACAGCATCGGAAAAGTTATACGTTTCCTGGAAGATATTCAGCGGCTTGAGAGGACACACATACGTGCCCGATCCGCGACGGCTCTCGAGCGTTCCACACGAGATAAGCCGCGTGATACCGGCACGCAACGCCGTACGCGAAACGCCAATCTCTTCGCACAGCACGCGCTCGGCCGGCAGGCGATCGCCGCCGGCAAGCTGATGGTGCTGGATATACCAAAGAATTCCCTCAACAGCACGATCTTTGGGGGGAATTGCATAAGATTCGCCTGCCATTGCACAGACTCCTCATTCAGACACGTATGCCGCCAAAATTAGGTCAGCCCTCCCATGGCATCAAATTCGGCCTTGATCTTCTCGGCGACATTCCGATACGACTTATATAGACTTGAATCGCTTTTGACCTCGTCGGTCATAACGGGAATCTCTAATTTGGAAACCTCGTCTTTTCCCGTCTGAACCGCCACAACAACGCCCATACCAAGACACATATTACGCTTGGCAGCATTTATTTTTGCTGCCTTGGCAGGATTTGCCAGGATACGCCGGGCAAATTCCTGTTTAGAGACCGCTTCTTCGGCCTCCGGATCGCCCGCCTCGGCTACTTCGCACTGCAGCACGTCCGCATAGTCAAAAATCTTCGGCTCGCCGCCGCGCTGAT
>UQKV01000083.1 GCA_900541665.1 uncultured Collinsella sp. | reverse complement strand
GCGCACTCCCCCATCATCAAAAGTGACACACGCTACCAGTTGATGGGAGGCAGCCATGGGCTTCTTTGACAAGATGTTCGAGAAGAAAGAGTGCGCGATTTGCGGTACCGAGCTGGGACTTCTAGGTAAGACAAAAATCAATGAAGGCTACCTGTGCAAAGAGTGCGCCGGCAAGCTCTCCCCCTACTTTCACGGCTATCGCTCCAGCACCGCGGACGATATCCGCGAGCAGCTCGCCTACCGCGAGGCCAATGCCGAACGCCTGGCGTCGTTCAACCCCACGCGCACGCTTTCTGCCGGGCGCACCAATATTATGCTCGATGAAGACGCGGGCCTGCTGATCATCACTTCGCAGAGCCGCTGGCGCGACGCCAATCCCGACATCATCGAGTTCTCGCAGGTACTCGGCTGCGATATGGATATCGACGAACAGCGCACCGAGATCTATCGCGAGACCAAGGACGGCGAGCGCGAGAGCTACAACCCGCCGCGCTACGACCTGGATTACGACTTTAATCTGACCATCCATGTCAACACGCCGTACTTTACCGAGATCAACCTGCGCGTGAACGACTCCACCATCGATCAGCGCGGCTCCATCGAATACCGCGAGGCCAAGCGCCAGGCAACCGAGGTCCGCGATGCGCTGGTGCAGCTGCGCCAGGAGACGCGCGACAGCGTCGTGGCCGCCAAGGCCCCCAAGACCGCGGTGACCTGCCCCTTCTGCGGAGCCACCACCATTCCCGATGCCAGCGGGCGCTGCGAATACTGCGGCGGCGCCATCGGCGCATAGCACCCGGCACGGAAAGGACCGATCATGGCCTTCGAGAGCGTTAACTATCAGTGCCCTGCCTGCGGTGGTCCCCTGCATTTTGCCAGCGCCGAGCAAAAGCTCGTCTGCGACTACTGTGACTCACGCTTTGAAGTCGAAGAAGTCGAGGCCCTCTATCGCGAGCGCCAGGACAAGGCAGACGCCAAAGCCGATGCCGCAGCCGCAGCTCCCAAACCCGCTGCCGACGATGCCGTGCAGGAGCTCGCCCAAAACGCCGGCTACATCTGCTCGTCGTGCGGCGCCGAGCTCGTGTCCGACGGCACCGTCGCCGTCACCACCTGCCCGTACTGCGGCAACTCCGCCGTGGCGCCCGGCCAGCTCTCTGGCGACTTCTCGCCCGACCTGGTGATTCCGTTTAAGCTCGGGCGCGATGACGTCACGGCCGCACTCAAGGAACACTACAAGGGCAAGATCTTGCCGCCCAAGAGCTTTGTCACCGGCAACCACATCGACGAGGTCCAAGGTGTCTACGTGCCGTTTTGGCTCTACGGCGCCCGCGTTGACGGCGAAGTGTACTTTGACGCGACCAACGAGACCGTGACCGAGGAATCCGACCGCACCGTCACGACCACCGACCACTACGATGCCTATCGCAAGGGCAATATCTCGTTTAAGCGCGTGCCCGTCGACGGATCATCCAAGATGCCCGACGGCCACATGGACGCCATCGAGCCGTTTGACTACGACGCACTGCGTCCGTTCTCGGTCGCATATATGCCCGGCTACATCGCCAACCGTTACGACGAGGACTGCGAGACCTGCAAGGCGCGCGCCGAGCGCCGTATGGAAGAAAGCACGATCTCGGCCCTGCGCGAGACCGTCGTCGACGAATACGACGATGCCACGGTCGAAAGCAAGCAGCTCGACTACACCTGGGAAGACAGCGACTACGCCCTGTTCCCCGTCTGGATGCTCTCCACCTCGTGGAACGGCAAGAGCTACCTGTTTGCCATGAACGGCCAGACCGGCCGCTTGGTCGGCGAGCTCCCCTGCTCCAAGCCCAAGCTCGCCATCGCCTCGGTGCTGTTCTTTATGATCGGATTTATCCTCTCCCAGATTCTCTTTATGGGGGAATACGCCTTCGATCCGGATTACCTCACCTTTGATATCGAGGGCATCCTCATCAATATCATCGCGCCGCTGATCATCGTGATTATCGGAGACGTGCTACTGGTAGGCCAGCTCAAGACGGCCAACGAAGCAACCTGTGCCGATGAGTATTGTGGCGAGCTCGACCTGACCGAGAAACACGACACCTTCAGCCACACCGAGACCACCGTTGTCATGAAAGACGACAAGGACGACTAAGCAATCCAACCAATACCACCCGGCCTTTGACGAGAAAGGAAGATCACCATGGGACTCTTGAGAGCTGGATTGGGAGCTGCCGGCGGCGTCATGGCCGACCAGTGGAAAGAATTTATCTATTGCGAATCGATGCCCGCTGACGTCTTAGCCTGCAAGGGCAGCAAGCGCACCGGCGGTCGCAGCTCCAACACGCGCGGCGAGGACAACGTTATCTCCAACGGCTCGGTCATCGCCGTCAACGACGGCCAGGGCATGCTCGTGGTGCAAAACGGCAAGATCATCGAGGTTGCGCTGGAGCCTGGCGAGTTCGTCTTCGACACCGGCAGCGAGCCGAGCGTCTTCAGCGGCAACCTGGGCGATTCCATCAAGGAAACCTTCGCCAATATCGGCAGCCGCTTTACCTTTGGCGGCGACGCGGGCAAAGACCAGCGCGTCTACTTCATCAACACCAAGGAGATCATCGGCAACAAGTACGGCACCGCCTCGCCTGTGCCCTTCCGCGTGGTCGATAACAACATTGGCCTGGATGTCGACATCTCCGTTCGCTGCAACGGCGAATATTCGTACCGCATCACCAACCCGCTGCTGTTCTACACCAACGTGTGCGGCAACGTGACCGATAGCTACACGCGCGACAAGATCGACAGCCAGCTTAAGTCCGAACTGCTCACCGCCCTGCAGCCCGCCTTTGCCAAGATCTCGGAGATGGGCATCCGCTACAGCGCCATTCCCGGTCACACCACCGAGCTCGCCCGCGCGCTCAACGAGGTCCTCTCTGCCGACTGGCGTGACCTGCGCGGCGTCGAGATCGTGAGCTTTGGCGTCAACTCCATCGCCGCCTCGCAAGAAGACGAGCAGATGATCAAGGACCTGCAGAAGGCCGCGGTTATGCGCGATCCCACCATGGCAGCCGCCAACATCGCCAGTGCCCAGAGCGACGCGATGCGCGCAGCAGCGGCCAACCCCAACGGCGCGATGGCAGGCTTTATGGGCATGGGCATGGCAGGTGGCATGGGCGGCATGAATGCCAGCCAGCTGTTCGCCGCCGGCCAGGCACAGCAGCAGGCTGCCCCGCAGCCGGCTCCGGCTCCCGCCCCCGCACCGGCTCCTGCCGCTGCCCCCGCGGCCGGCACGTGGACCTGCAGTTGCGGTGCCACCAACACCGGCAAGTTCTGCCCCGAGTGTGGCAGTCCCGCACCCGCCCCGGCACCGACCAAGTGGTTCTGCCCCAACTGCGGCAGCGAAAACGGCGGCAAGTTCTGCAGCAACTGCGGAACGCCCAGGCCCTAACCCCTCTATCTGGTAATTGGCGGGGGGTCCGCCACCCCCGCATTTGCTTCTATGGGGTTTCACACAAGAAGGAGGACACCATGAAGACAACGTTCAAAAAGTCCGTACTCGCATTTCTGACATGCGTCCTGGCGCTCGCCTTTGCCCTGACGGGCTGCAGCGGCGGCGGCAAAGACCCCAAGGCCAACTTCGTCGGCAGCTGG
>UQKV01000082.1 GCA_900541665.1 uncultured Collinsella sp. | reverse complement strand
GTGCCGGTGCCGCCGACGTGTCGCGAGGCGTGGATTGTTTGCCTGGCGGATAAATGGTGCGCTCTGCGCGAGACAGTCTCCGGTCGTCTGCGGCGCAAGGGCGGCGCGAACGATTCGAACGAGGGCTCGAGTGACGGCTCGAGCAAAGATTCGAGCGAGAAGAGGAGAGGGTAGACGGTGGGGGCTGCGATCGACATGGCGTTTGGCGGCGCGACGCTTGCCGCCTGCCCACTCTCGGCACTGGTGCTCTCGTTTGCCTTTTACGGGTTTTGCGGTTGGGCATGGGAGTCGACAGTATGCGCCATGCTCAATCACGGACGATTTGCCAACAGTGGCTTTTTGCTGGGGCCGTGCTGCCCCATCTATGGCGCGGGCGGCATTGCCTGCTGGCTGTTGTTGCGCGGGATTCCTGACGCGTCGAGCCAGTTTGTCGCTGCAGCGCTCGTATGCAGTGTGATTGAGTACAGCGTGGGCGTGCTGTTGGAAAAAACAACGGGCGCTCGCTTTTGGGATTACTCGCACCTGCCGTTTAACTTGCACGGACGCATCTGTCTGTACTGGGCCTGCGCGTTTGGCTTGGGTGCGTTGTGTATTTGCCGTTTAGTGGAGCCGGCATTGCTGGGGCTGCTTGGCCATCTGCCGGTGCTGATTGTGCGGCTGTCCGCCTTTATCGTCGCGGTCGCGATGATGGTCGACGCGGCATGCTCGTTGGCGAGCTGGCGGCGTCTGTCCGATCAGCTGGAGCGCGTGCGCGCCGACCTTGCCGACCGCATCAACGAGTCGCTTGCCGATGCCTCGGACTCAATGCTCGAGCGCATTCCCGAATCGACGATTGACTCGGTGGCGCAGACGCATATCCGTAGCCGTGCCGTTAACGCGTGGCTGGCCGAGCTGGGTGACGCCGCGCTTGACGCCCTGCGCGAGAAGGCTTCGATGCCGACGTTTATCGCGGATGGTGCTCGCGGCCTGGCGCTTGCCGCCCGCCGCGTGGCCGATGCCGCGCCGAGCATGCCGCGTCCGTCGCTCAGTCGCCGCCTTGCCGGCAAGCGCATGAGCCGTCCGGTGCCGAGCGTGTCACTCAGCCGCCGCGACCTACGCTTCTTTAACGCCTTCCCGCGCCTGCGCATCAATCGCTACGAAGGTGTCATTCGAGCAACTAATCTCCGCGACCGCGCCCACGAGCTGTTTCGGCGCTAGCCGGGACGGGCGCGCTCACGGCTCCCTTGCTCGCGTATTTCCCGTCCGTTTCGCGTCCGTTGCCGTGCCGTTTCCAAGATTGCGGCACCGTTTCCATTCGACAACGCAGCGTTTAACAACGCCGTATCTGGTCTACACCAGTTGCCCCTCGGCCGCATTATGGGCGCCGACAACGTCCACGCGACCAAGGGAGAGCGAATGTACGATACGGGATCGACAACGTTTATGCTCATCTGCACCATGCTCGTGTTTTTAATGACACCGGGTCTGGCGTTTTTCTATGGCGGCCTGTCCAGGCGCAAAAATGTCATCAACACCATGCTCATGTGCTTTGGCGCCATTGGCCTGGTTGGTGTGCTGTGGATTGTCGCCGGCTGGTCGCTGGCCTATGGCGGTGACGGCTCAAGTCCGTTTATTGGGGGCCTTGACCAGCTGCTGTGCCTGCCGGTGCTCAACCAGGTGCTGCAGGCGGCCGAGGGCAGTGCCGCGGACGGTGCCGTCTACCCTCAGATCATTAACATTGCCTTTCAGATGGCATTTGCCATGATCACGGCCGCTATCGTTACGGGCAGCCTGGCCGGCCGCGTTAAGTTTGGCGCCATGACGGCTTTCCTGGGCATTTGGCTGCTCGTGGTCTATGCGCCGCTCGCCCACATGGTTTGGGGCGGCGAGGGCTCCTTTATCGGCGACATCATCGGCGCGCTCGACTTTGCCGGCGGCGACGTGGTGCACATTTCGTCCGGTCTTACGGGCCTGATCCTCTGCTTAATGCTCGGCCGTCGTCGTGGCTTTGGCATGGTGAGCTACCGTCCGCATAACGTGCCGTTTGTGGCGCTGGGCGCCGGTCTGCTTTGGTTTGGTTGGTTTGGCTTTAACGGCGGCAGTGAGTTCAAGGCCGATGCCGTGGCCGCGCTTGCCATCCTCAACACTGTGACGGCCAGCGCGGCGGGTATGGTCTCGTGGCTCGTCGTTGAGCGCGTACACACCGGTCGACCCACGCTGGTGGGCGCTAGCACCGGTCTGGTCGCGGGCCTCGTGGTGGTCACGCCGGGCGCGGGCTTTGTCGAGCCGTGGGCGGCGCTGGTCATGGGCCTGATCGTATCGCCCGTCTGCTACCTGGCTATCAGCCATCTCAAGACCAAGTTTGGCTACGACGATGCACTCGATGCGTTTGGTTGCCACGGTATCGGCGGAATTTTGGGCGGCGTGCTCACGGGCCTGTTCTGCGTGCCGGAGCTCTCGTGGACCGGTAAGGGCGGTCTGTTCTACACGGGCGACGTGTCGCTGCTCATCTCGCAGATTTTGGGCATTGTGGTGACGGTCGCTATTGTACTGGTGCTCGATTTGGTGATCGCCGCGGTGGTCAAGGCGCTGTTCCACGGCAGCCTGCGCGTGGACGAGGCCGACGAGGCGCTGGGCTTGGATGCGAGTCAGCACGGCGAGAGCGCTTATCCCTCGTTCTCCGGACTCGATTAGCAGCTTCCCCAAGCACCGCACCTCGGCCTTCAATCGTCGTTTGCGTACCTTAAGTACGCGGCACTCCTCTTTCAGGCCGATCTGCGGCACTTGGGAAACCTGCTAAGACCTGTTAGTTGCACTTATCTGATCTACAAGGTTGGTCTGCGGCACCTGGGAAACCCGCGTCTCATGTAAAGGGATACGTTGATTATTGAGAGGAATTCATTATGAAAAAGATCACGGCTATTGTGCGCCAGGAGAAGCTTGAGGTTCTTAAAGATGCGCTGTTTGCTGCTGATGTTCGCGGTATGACTATCAACCAGGTCCAGGGCTGCGGCGCGCAGCATGGCTGGAAGGAATATGTGCGCGGCAACGAGCTGCTTGTCAACACGATCCCTAAGGTGCAGTTCACCCTCATCTGCGCCGATGAGCATGTCGACGGAATTGTCGACATCATCTGCAACGCCGCCCGCACCGGCGCCGTTGGAGACGGCAAAATTTGGGTCGAGCCGGTCGAGGAAGTCATCCGCATCCGTACCGGCGAACACGGCCCCGCCGCGGTGTAGAATCGACCGTCTACCATCCGCAACGTTAAAATGCTGCAATGAGGCACAAGACTTGCGTTGCGGATGGACGGATTATGGGTCGTAATAAATATCCCGAGGAGACTGTCGCGAAGATTCTCGACGCGGCGCTGGAGCTATTCTGCGTACAGGGTTATGAGGGGACGAGCATTCAAGACATCGTCGACCGCCTCGATGGCATGACCAAGGGCGCTGTCTATCATCACTTTAAGAGCAAAGAGGAGATTTTCAACGCCGCATTTGATCGGGCAATGGCCCCGATTGTTGAGCACCGTCGCGCGACACTCGGTGCTGGCAATATGACGGGAGCCCAAAAGCTCAAACGACTTTATGCGCCCGAGTCCGTCGTTCCGCAAATCGAGCTATGGGCTCGCATGCATCCTGCGGCAGATCCGGTAAAAAGCTCGCGGCTGCTGGCGATGCAGTACCAAGGTTCGTTTGACGAGTCGGCCGATGGCAATCTCTTGCCAGTAATCGAGGAGGGCATCGCCGACGGCTCCATTGCGTGCGAATGCCCGCGCGAAGCAGCGGAGGCCGTATCGTTGTTAGCGAATCTTTGGCTGCTGCCATTGTTCCGTCCGCTCGAGCCCAAGGAGCGAATGCTTGCTCGCGCACAATGTTTGGCGCAGATGGCGGCCGCGGTGGGGCTTGATTTGGGTAATGAAGTGCTCCAGACAACGGCCCAGATTTGGGACGTATGGAACCGTGCCGGGTGGTAATATAGATACCAACGGTATGTAATTGATTTGTGAGGGTAGCCACGGCTGCCCTTTTCAAGTCATTAAATACGGCTTATAGGACAAAATGTGTGTCCACGTTGGGGGCATCGTCGCAGGTCGATGC
>UQKV01000081.1 GCA_900541665.1 uncultured Collinsella sp. | reverse complement strand
CGCAGGAAGCTTGGATACGCCTAGGCGCGGTCCAAGAAATCGTCCGCACCCCCAAGCCGCAAAACAGTCCCTATTTCACCGCAACTTATGAGGAGGCTATTCGTCGCTGCCCGGTTTGCGACGGTTGGCCTTTTTAATGGCGTTGAAGTGCTTGTCATTAAGCCTGCGCTGGCGAGAGCGCTGAGGCACCTTGGTCTTTACGCGTCGGCGCCGTGGACGCCCGCGACGCTCAAGCTCAGCGCGCAGCTTACGCAGGCAGCTGCTACGGTTTTGGAACTGGCTGCGGCTCTCACGCGCCGTCACGGTAATCCCCGAAGGGATATGCTTCATGCGCACCGCCGAGTCCGTCGTGTTCACGCCCTGCCCACCCGGGCCCGTCGCGCGAAACACCTGCACCTCGCAATCGCGCGCCAACTCCTCGACCGACATCTCGGCATAGTGCGCATACTCACGCCATCCCATCTTGTTCTCATCCATATCAACACCTCCTCTCATACAAAAAATGTGACAAAGGGAAAGTCCCTTTGTCACATCGCATACCAATCGCTTGTGTTACGCACTTAGGCGAAGGTGATCTCGCCGGTATCGCAGTCCATATCGGCGATACGGGCCAGGCTCTCAACACGGAAGCCGCGCTCGCGGAGCTTATCGCCGCCGCCCTGGAAGCCCTTCTCCACCGCAATGCCAATACCGGATACCTCGGCACCTGCAGCTTCGCAGATCTTGATAAGACCCTCGAGCGCGCAGCCGTTGGCCAAGAAGTCGTCGATGATCAGGACCTTGTCGCCCTCGGACAGGAAACGCTTGCCAACGATGACCGGGTACTCCTTTTGCTTGGTAAAGGAATAGATGGTCGTGGCATACTGCTCGCCGTCGAGGTTGATGGACTGGGCCTTCTTGGCAAAGACCACCGGCACGCCGCCAAAATGCTGGGCTGCGATGCAGGCCATACCAATGCCCGAAGCCTCGATCGTCAGGATCTTGTTGATCTCGACATCCTTGAACAGACGGGCCCACTCGGCACCCATGTGGTCAAACAGCTCAACGTCGCACTGGTGGTTGAGGAAGGCATCAACCTTAAGGACGTTACCGGCCTTTACGATGCCGTCATGGCGAATACGATCCTCAAGCTCCTGCATGGCGCAACCCCTTCTCGCGGCAACGATACCGCGCGATTAATAAACGTTGTTCGATAGTCTACCACGGACCGACCCCCGCCCGCCCCACAAGCCGCATCGCACCATAAAGCTGCAAGACCAGTAGATAGGCCCGATTCGTGGCAGACAGCCTCCCAACACGCTAATGCCGGGTGCGCGTCCTCACCAAACGTACCAATGTGAGCGCAAAGCCCACGGTAGCAACGGCCATCAGCACGTAGAATACCAAACGGAAGCCAAAGAGGAACACGTCCGGACGACCCGCCACATAGCTCGTGACCGTCTTGCCCATCGCCGCGCTCGTCTGTCCATACAGGATGCGCGACGCCGCCGTAATACCCAGCGCTATGCCCGCATAGCGCGCCAAGCTGCTCAAGCTGCCCGCAAAGCCAAGCGCCTCACGCGGAGCCGAACCCATATACAGCGAATTATTGGGACTCTGGAAGATCGACGTGCCGCACGACATAAACGCGACGCAGCACACAATCATCAAGATGGAAGAGTGCTCGTCAAGCGTGCTCACCGCAAAGAGACCGCACACGTACACGCCCAGGCCAACGGCCGTGGGCGCTTCACAACCAACACGGTCGGACACCGAGCCCGAAAGCGGGCCCACAAAGGCATTCACGACCGGCATCGCCAAAAACAACAGGCCGGAGATATCGGAGCTAAAGCCGTGGGCATCCTGAAAGTAGAACGGCAGCACAAACTCGGAGGCACCGATACCCACGAACACGATAAGCATGCAAGCCAGGTTAATCGTGAAAGCCGAGCTCGCAAAGCAGCGACGCGCCGCCTCTGTCAACGGCATAGGGCGTTCGCCAGCCTCCGGCTTCACATGCGGCAGCGTATAGAGTCCCACGATAAACGAGATTACGCCAATGGGCAGATTGATAAGGAAGATGCTCTCCCAGGGAAAGCTCGCCACCAGCACGCCGCCGAGCACGGGGCCGCACATCATGCCAAGAGCCACAAAGGTCGCCAGAATGCCCATGGCACGGCCGCGCTCACGCGCCGGAAACGACTCGGTGATGATGCCCATATTGTTGGCCATCGCGGCGGCACAGCCAATGCCCTGCACGAAACGCGCCAAGATAAGCACCTCGAGCGAGGCCGAAAGCCCGCAAAGCAACGAGCCACCCGTAAAGACGATTACACCAAGCTGGAACACATTCACCTTGCCGCGCACATCGCCCAAGCGGCCAAACGGCAGCATGGCGACGCACGTCGCGAGCAGATACACCGAGCTCACGAGCTGAATGCGGTCGAGACCCACCCCCAGCTCCTTTTGCATCACTGGGAGCGCCACCGTCACGATGCTCGCATCCAGACACGCCATAAAGGTCATGACGAGCACGGTGAACAGAATCGCCCATTTATTCTTACCGTGGGTGTCGCCCTCTAGGGCAATGTGTTCGCGGCGCAGCTGCTCGGCAGTTTTCTCCATGTATATCCTTTCTATCGTGCAACGCAAAAACGGGACCCCAATCGCCTACAAACGGACACGATCGGGGTCCCGCCTACGGAATCGGAACTATGAGGACGTCGTCAGCCGAAAAGCCGTCCCACGCCTCGCACGCACGCTAGCCTAGCACTGCTCGAGTGCCTGCTCAAGGTCGGCAATCAGATCGGCCGTGTCCTCGAGGCCGCACGACAGGCGCACCATGTCGGCGGAGATGCCACAGGCGATGAGCTCCTCATCGTTCATCTGACGATGCGTGGCATTAGCGGGATGCAGGCAGCAAGTGCGGGCGTCGGCCACGTGCGTGGCGATCTGGGCGAGCTTGAGGCTCTTCATAAAGGTCTCGGCCGCCGCGCGACCACCGTTAAAGCCAAAGCTCACAACGCCGCAGGTACCGTTGGGCATGTACTTCTGAGCCATGTCATAGTACTTATCGCCCTCCAGGCCCGGATAGCTCACGAAGCGTACCTTGGGATGGCTCTGCAGGAACTTGGCAACGGCCAGGCCGTTCTCGCAATGACGCGGCATGCGCACATGAAGGCTCTCGAGCGAGCTGTTCAGGAAGAAGGCCGCCTGAGGGTTCTGCATGGGGCCGAGGTCACGCATGAGCTGCGCGGTTGCCTTGGTAATAAAGGCGCCCTCGCGACCGAACTTCTCGGCATAGGTCACGCCGTGATAGCTCTCGTCGGGCGTGGTGAGACCCGGGAACTTGTCCGCATGGGCCATCCAGTCAAACTGGCCGTGATCGACGATCACGCCACCGAGGTAGGCAGCATGTCCATCCATGTACTTGGTGGTGGAGTGCGTAACGATGTCGGCACCCCACTCAAAGGGACGGCACATCACGGGCGTCGGGAAGGTGTTGTCGACCATCAGCGGCACGCCGTGGTCATGTGCGGCCTTGGCAAAGCGCTCAATATCGAGCACGGCAAGGGCGGGGTTGGCAATCGTCTCGCCAAAGACGAGCTTGGTATTGGGCTCAAAGGCTGCCTCGAGCTCCTCATCGGTGCAGTCGGGGGCGACGAACGTGCAGGTCACGCCCATGCGGCCCATGGTGTGGGCGAGCAGGTTATACGTACCGCCGTAAATGGCAGAGCTAGCGACCACATGATCGCCGGCACCGGCCACGTTAAAGATCGCGAGGAAATTCGCAGCCATGCCCGAGCTCGTGAGCATCGCAGCGGTGCCGCCCTCCATCTCGCAGATCTTGGCGGCAACGAGATCGCACGTGGGGTTCTGCAGGCGGCTGTAGAAGTAGCCCGACTCCTCCAGGTCAAACAGCTTACCCATATGCTCCGACGTGTCGTACTTCCACGTGGTGGACTGGTAGATGGGCACCTGGCGCGGCTCGGCATCTCCCGGGTGATAGCCGCCCTGAACACATGTGGTACCGATGGTCTGCTCGCTCATATCTAGCTCCCTTGCCTGGGTTTTAGTTTTATTCGGTTCACGATACCGCTACCCTGCACCCCTCTCAACCCATCCCCAAGGTAGGTTATGGGACAAATTGATCAGGGGTATTTATCTCAAGCCTTGAGCATTTGCTCGATAGATAAAAACAGGGCATACATGAAGCTCTCGATGATTACATGCCCCGTCACGGGTACCATAGGCGGGTACACCGTGACCAAGGAGACAACGATGAAGCAAATCGATACCACCCAGCTCGACACCGCCGCCTGCCAGGCTCAGGCTGCCGAATACCACGCCCGCGGCTTTAACTGCGCACAGGCCGTTGCCTGCACGCTCGCACCTGCCGTCGGGCTCGACCCCCAGACCGCCTTTACCCTCACCGAGGGCTTTGGCGCCGGCATGGGCGGCATGACCGAAACCTGCGGCGCCATCTCGGGCGCCGTGGCCATCATGGGGTTTGTAATGAGCGACGGCATGGAAAACCCCAAGACTAAGGGCCAGACCTACAAGCTGTCGCGCGAGATTGCCAAGCGATTTGGCGAGAAGAACACGACGACCGTCTGCGGCACGCTCAAGGGCATCGGATCGGATAAAGGTCCGCTCCGCAGCTGCCCCGGCTGCATCGACGATGCCGTCGAGATCGCCTGCGATGTGCTAAAGCAGCTCGCCGAGTAAACGGCAGCAACATAAAACGACGGCCGGCGCGTTTGGGATCCATCCAAAAGAACGCCGGCCGTCGCCGTTAGGGCTTATAGGACAAAATGTGTGTCCCGA
>UQKV01000080.1 GCA_900541665.1 uncultured Collinsella sp. | reverse complement strand
GCGGGGACCACGCCGTGCTCGTCGCTCACCAGGAACAGCGCGCCCTTAAGCTGCGCGGGAATGTCTACGCGCGTGACCGGGATGCCCTTGGTCTGGGCCAGTTGCTCGATGAGCGTCGCCGTGCCGCACAGGAACTCGTCCGCCGGCGCCACAAAGGCAAGCTCGCCGTTATCGACGGCGGCGAGCAGCTCGGGCGCCACGCCGGTCTCGTCGGCCTCGGAGCGAGCCTCGGCGGAGCGGGCACGCAGCGCCTTGGCCGACGTATCGGTTAGCGGCTCGTACTCCCCCACCGTCATGGCGGCGTTGCCGTTGATGTCGATCACCAGCATGAGCACGCCGTCGCGCGCAGTGTAATCGCCCTCGGCAAGCGACCACTCAACGTGCTGTTTGGCCCAGCTGAGCATGTTATGGGTAAGCGGCTCGCCCTGCACCAAGCGCTCGGACAGTGCGCGAATGTGGCGGTTGAGCATGGGCACCTTTTTATTGGACATGCGCCAACGGCAGACAAGCGCGGGCTTGTCGAGCGTAAACTTCTCGACCGCCTCCTGATTGGCGCAAAAGTCCTCGTACGCACGCTGATCCTCGGCATTGCCAAACAGCTCGGCATCATCAATCTGGGGCATGGTCATACCTTTCGTGTTAGTCATTCCGTCCTCTTATACCAAAAAGACGGCCCTCCAAACGGAGCGACCGTCTTTTGCGGAGATTATTTTAGAAGCGAGGCTAGTCCAAGGGACGAGATAACATCCCATCCTCCCCAGTCAACCTAACAGGTCGGCGAGGGTTGCCCAGGTGCCGCAGATTGCCGTGAAAGAGGAGCGACGCGTACTTGGGTACGCGAGCGACGAATGAGCGGCAAGGTGCGGTGGCTGGGCAAGCCGCAGCGCCACCTCCCTACTTAGTGGCGGAAGTGGCGGGCCCCCGTGAAGACCATAGCAATATTGTGCTCATTGCAGGCCTGAATGCTCTCGTCGTCGCGCTTGGAGCCGCCGGGCTGGATGATGCAGGTCACGCCGTGTGCAGCAAGCACGTCGACGTTGTCGCGGAACGGGAAGAACGCGTCGCTTGCACAGGCAAAGCCGCCCTTCTCCACGCCCTCGCGCTCGCAGAAGTCCTCGGCGCGCTCGCAGGCAAGCAGCGCAGAGTCAACGCGGTTAGGCTGACCCGGGCCCATGCCAATGCCGGCCTTGCCCTTGGAGACCAGGATGGCGTTGGACTTAACGCCCTTGCAGACCTTCCAGGCAAACTCGAGCTCGGCCATCTCGGCGTCGGTGGGCTTGCGGTCGGTGGGGAACGTAAAGGTCGCGGGGTCCTCGGTCACATGGTCGACTTCCTGCACCAGCATGCCGCCGTCGATGGAGCGCAGCTCCACCTGGGCGCCGTGGTCCACGCCGCCGGTGGCCAGCACGCGCAGGTTGGGGCGCTTGGCCATGCGCTCGAGCGCCTCGGCAGTGTAGCTCGGAGCGATGATAACCTCGACGAACTGCTTGTTCTGATCGGCAAAGTGCTCAACCAGCTCATAGGGAACCTCGCGGTTGCAGGCGATGATGCCGCCAAAGGCGCTCTTGGGATCGCAGGCGAAGGCGCGGTCGTAGGCGGCCGTGATGTCCTCGGCCACGGCGGAGCCGCAGGGGTTCTGATGCTTGAGGATCACGCAGGCCGGCTCGTCGAACTCGCGGACCAGGTTCCAAGCGGCGTCGGCATCCAGATAGTTGTTGTAGCTGAGCGGCTTGCCCTGGATCTGCTCGGAGCCCACGAGCGGGAACTGCGAGCTCGCGGTGTTCTCGCAGCCCTCGGCAAAGCGATAGACCGTAGCCTTCTGCTGCGGGTTCTCGCCATAGCGCAGGTCGTCGACCTTCTCCAGCGAGATCTCGAGCTTGGCAGAGGTGTCCGCCACGTCGCTTGCCTGGGCGGCAAGCCAACGGGAGATAGCCGTGTCGTAGGCGGCGGTGGTCTGGTAGACCTTCACCTGCAGGCGACGACGGGTGGAAAGCGTGGTGCAGCCACCGGTCTCGTGCATCTCGGCCAGGACGGCATCATAGTCGGCCGGGTCGGAGACGACGGTAACGCTCGCGGCGTTCTTAGCGGCAGAGCGCAGCATGGAGGGGCCACCGATGTCGATGTGCTCGATGGCGTCCGCAAAGGTGACCTCGGGGTTGGCGACGGTCTTCTCGAACTCGTACAGGTTGACGACGACCAGGTCGATCAGTTTAATGCCGTGCTGAGCGGCCTCCTGCATGTGCTGCTCGGAATCGCGGCGGGCCAGCAGAGCGCCGTGAACCTTGGGGTGCAGGGTCTTAACGCGGCCGTCCATCATCTCGGGATAGCCCGTGAACTCCTCGATGGGGGTTACGGGGACGCCCGCGTCCTCGATGGCACGAGCCGTGCCGCCCGTAGAGATGATCTCGACGCCAAAGTCGTCAACCAGCGTCCGTGCGAAATCGACGACGCCCGTCTTATCGGTAACCGAGATCAACGCGCGTGCGATCTTCACATCAGATCCCATGCAGTCCTCCTGTCTGGTACGCCGCCGTGCTCTGTGAGTCGGTGATACGTCGATCTGCAGCGCTCGCGCAGCGGCATTGAAAATACTGATTTAATGTAGCGCATCGAGCGCATCGATGCACCCCGCAACGGGCGCATGTGCAGAAAAAGTTTGCGAGCGGAGGGGATGGGCATGGCACCGGGCACGGTGAGTTCATGGAACACAGGGGCACCATAATTAGATGCCAATAGCGTGGTAGAACTGTGCTCGATATGCATCCGCAAAAGAAAGAGGCACCATGGTCTCGCGGGTTCTCTACCGACCGTTTGATACCGAAGACTTCGACGCCATCGCGCTGATTCTGCAGCAACTTTGGCATAACAATTCGGATAACGATGAGTACAACCGCCTTGAGGCCGCGTGCGACCTCGCCTATTGCCTTTCGTCATCGACGTTTTCGCAGGTTGCGGTGATTGACGGCGAGGCGCGCGGCATTGCACTTGCACGCGCAGGACAGAACTCCGGCGTCGCTATCAACGAGCATTGGATGGATACCGAACGCGCACTGCTATCGCAGATGCGTGAGCTGGAGCCTGATGCCTGCGCCGAGTATCTCTCGTTTGTGCGCGCAACCATCCGAACCAACAACCGCCTGCTCGAAAGCAGCCCATTGCCACACGACAACGAGATCACGCTGCTTGCCGTGGATCGCGATGTCCATGGCCTGGGCGTTGGCACGGTTCTGCTTGATGCCGCGGTCTCGCACCTGTCCTCGCTTGGAGCGACGAGGGCGCACCTGTACACCGACTCCAACTGCTCGTGGAAGTTCTACGAGCTGCACGGCTTTAAGCGCACGGCCACGCACCGCGCCAACCGCGAAGAGCGCCGTCACGACATGCCGCGCGAAAGCTTTCTCTACGAACTCGACCTAACAGCCTAAACCTGGCAGCCATACCTAGTCATTTAGGAACGTCCCCAGTGACTAGTCGTTGGGGACAGTCTTCGTAGGTAGCGCATAAAAAGGGATGGGCTTCCCCCGACGGCTGTCGAGAAAAGCCCATCCCATAATTTACGACCGCTAGAACGTTCCGCCGCCGCCTCCGCCGACGCCGCCGCCTCCGCCGCCCGAGAAGCCGCCGCCTCCGCCGCCGCTCGAGCTGTCGGAGCTCGATGCCAGCTCACGGATGCTCTCGTGATACACGCCGTCGAACGAATCGAGCGGCGACTCGGTACCGTAATGATGGTAGTACCACCAGTAGCAGGGGTAATTGTCGTAGAAACCGTCGGCCTCGCGCACCTCGGGAGGAACAGCCTCGGCAAGCTGACGCAGGACTTCCTTGGAAACACCCAGCGCCGCACCCATCACCAGAAGTTTATTCCACAGGACCAGATCGCCCGGAACGGCTTCCTTTAGGCGCGTGAAATCCTCAAGCCAATGCTTGAGCGCCTTGCAGCGAGCCGCCACCTCGGCGCCCTCCGGCGTAAAGCGGCGGAACGTAAGGCCCACGCCAATACCCACCAGCACAATCGGCACCGAGATAACCGCGGCGGTAATGTTCGCCTGTGCGCCATCGGTAAAGAAAATGGATCCCACGGGAACAAAGGCAATCAGGATACCAAGAACCAGGCAAAACACCATTGCAACAATGCCGTCCGAGGCAACGTACTCGTTATCGGCCAGCTTGCCCTTAACGGTGTTCTGATAGTCCTCGAGCTTGTCGCCCACGGGTGTAGCATGCTGCTTGACGTAGTGCTGCAGCTCGTCGAACGTGCGCGAGCGATCGCCGTTCTCGTCGGGCTTAGCACCGGCAAAGAAGACCTTGAGCACCATGTGGTCAATGCCCTTGGCCGACTTCCAGCCCGCATCACCCACCGTCACGCGATACGTCTGCTCTTCTTTTTCACGCCCCAACAGACCCTTCTTAGCCTTAGTCACGGTCGCCTGCTCCAGCTTAATCACACGGTCGTCGGTGAGCTTCATGAGCGTGGCGATATATGCCTGATCGGGCACCTCGTTCCAGCTCATGAGGGCCGAAAGCACAGCGGGATGGTCGGCCGAAGGCACATCGCGGAAATATTCGTCCTGGAAAAGCGGCTTGGGCTTGCGCTTGCGCAGCTTGAGCATAACGATTGTGCCGGTAAAGGCCACCGCCGCAACAACACTTAGCACGGCAAGTGCATTGGCAATCATGCGAGCGTGAGCGCGGCGGGCGTTAGCCTCGTCGGCCCATGCCTTCTCCTCGCTCAGGATTGTCGGCATGCGCTCCTCGCTCGAAGCGGAAAGCCAAGGCACCCAATCGCTGGGGAAGGCGATGCGCGCCTCGGCGAATTCGCCCTGATGCACGCAGGGAATGGTATAGGTGACCATGGGTTCATCCGCATCGAGCGATACGTCGCCCGTCAGCGGGCCGTGGCCCCATGCGCGGAAGTTATCGCCCTTGACGGCCGCCGTCCCGGCGGCGGCATTTGCGAAGTACACTTCCATCTCGACATCATCGGAATCCGCAGACCAGCCGTCGCCCACAAACTTCCAGTAGAGCTCGGCGGTATCGGACCAGTTCATAACCGCACCGGTCATGGTGTAACTCACGTAATAGATCGCGCTATCGCCGCTCTCGTGGGGGCTGAACACCTTGATCTTTACGCCGTCGTCGGACTGCTCAACCGTATAGACGCCGTTGTCGCCTTTGTTTGCGCTGTCGACCTTGTTAAACGCGGTGTCGTCTTCCTCGACGCTCAGCACATTGACGCCCGCCGCGCCGCCCTGCTGGTTAGAGCCTGTATTGATCTCCCAAAACACGCCGTTGATGTCGTC
>UQKV01000079.1 GCA_900541665.1 uncultured Collinsella sp. | reverse complement strand
GCGGGGAGAAGGTGACCTCGGTGGTCTACGATTTCTCGATTGTTAATCCACCAGCGGACATCGCAGCCCAGCTGGGAATTGCCGAGGATGACTTTGCCTATCACATCGTGCGCGTGCGTCAGGCCGATGAGAAGCCCATCGTTATCGAGTACACCTACATGCCGCTCGAGCTGATTCCGGGCCTTAAAAAGAAGGACCTGTACGGATCGGTCTACCATTTCATCCGCGAGCAATGCGGGCTGAAAATTTCGAGCTTCCACCGTACCATTCGCGCCGTGGCAGCAACCAAGGAAGAAGCTGAGCGCCTGGACACCAAACCTGGCTCTCCCCTGCTCGAGCTCAAGCAGATTGGCTTTTTGGACAGCGGCGCCGCCTTTGAGTATTCGGTCTCGCGCAACGTTGGCGACCGCTTTGAGTTGCACAACGTAACATTGGCATAGGTTTTTGCAGTCATGCGGGCGCTCGTTTTGAACAGTTTTACGCAGCGCCCGCGCAACACAATGAGGTATGAATATGTCCGATTTGATTAAACTGACGCCGATCTTCCACGAGAAGATCTGGGGCGGTCGCCAGCTCGAAACCGTATTTGGCTACGACATTCCCGATGGCCCCATCGGTGAGTGCTGGGCCATCTCGGCCCACCCCAACGGCGACTGCCAGATTGCGGAGGGCCCGTATGCCGGCCACACGCTGTCGTGGCTGTGGGCCGAGCATCGCGAGCTCTTTGGCAACTGCGAGGGCAAGGAGTTCCCGCTGCTCATTAAGATTCTGGACGCCAAGGACGACCTTTCGATCCAGATTCATCCCAACGACGAGTACGCTGCCGAGCACGAGAACGGTAGCCTGGGCAAAACCGAGTGTTGGTATGTGCTGGACTGCGAGCCCGACGCCACGATCATCGTCGGCCAGCGTGCCAAGGACCGCGCCGAGGCCGCACAAATGATCGAGGAAGGACGTTGGGACGACATGCTCAACGTGTTGCCGATTCACAAGGGCGACTTTTTCCAGATTGATTCCGGTACCGTGCACGCCATCAAGACCGGCACGCTCATTTTGGAGACGCAGCAGTCGAGCGACGTGACGTATCGTCTGTACGACTACGACCGTCCCGGCACTGACGGCAACCTGCGCCCGCTGCACATTGAGCAGAGCCTCGACTGCATCGACTTTGATGCTCAGGCTCCGACCGACGGCACGGTGACCGCGCCCGAGGTGGACGGCGTGACCGAGCTCGAGTCCAACCCCTGCTACACCGTCGATCGCGTGCGCGTCGACGGCAGCAAGACCCTCGACCAGCGCTGGCCCTTCATGTGCCTGTCGGTCATCGACGGCGAAGGCACCGTCTGCGGCGACCCCGTCCACAAGGGAAGCCACCTGCTGGCCCCGAGCACCGTCAGCTCCATCGACCTCGAAGGCAAGATGGAACTGATCATCAGCCACCTGTAGGTCACCGGTCCCCAAGCGCTCGCCGGGACGGGGCGCGGGGTTTGGTCGCCTGCTCGGACAGTCCTGCTCGCACGGAGAGCACATTAAGTGCTCTCCGGCTCGTGCGGAACTCGCGACGGAGCAAAGTCCTCCGTCCGCCTCCTATGGTTACTTGCTTGTGGGGTGCTCGACCTCACGCTACTTGGCACAAGTGATCTATCTGAAATATCTACCTGTAGGTAAACCCTTGTAGAAAGGTTGACTGTTATGACTAAAGAACTCGATTTTGATGCCATTAAGGCTGCTGCTGAGTCTCATCGTGCTGACATGACTCGCTTCCTGCGCGCTATGATCTCCCATCCCTCTGAGTCTTGCGAGGAGGGTGAGGTTGTCGCCTGCATCAAGGCCGAGATGGAGAACCTTGGCTATGACGAGGTCAAGGTCGATGGCCTGGGCAACGTCATGGGCTTTATGGGCGAGGGCGACAAGATCATCGCCATCGACTCCCACATCGACACCGTCGGCATCGGCAACATCGAGAACTGGGACGCCGATCCTTATGAGGGCTACGAGACCGACGAGATCATCTACGGCCGCGGCGGCTCCGACCAGGAGGGCGGCATGGCTTCTGCTACCTATGCTGCCAAGATGATGAAGGACATGGGCCTCATCCCCGAGGGCTACAAGATCATGGTCGTCGGCACCGTCCAGGAAGAGGACTGCGACGGCATGTGCTGGCAGTACATCTACAACAAGGATGGCATTAAGCCCGAGTTCGTCATTTCCACCGAGCCTACCGACGGCGGCATCTATCGCGGTCACCGCGGCCGCATGGAGATCCGCGTCGACGTTCACGGCACCTCCTGCCACGGCTCCGCTCCCGACCGCGGCGACAACGCCATCTACAAGATGGCCGACATCATCGCCGACGTCCGCGCCCTCAACAACAACGGCTGCGACGAGTCGACCGACATCAAGGGTCTCGTCAAGATGCTCGACCCCAAGTACAATCCCGAGCACTTCGAGGATGCCCGCTTCCTGGGCCGCGGCACCTGCACCGTCAGCCAGATCTTCTACACCAGCCCCAGCCGTTGCGCCGTGGCTGATTCCTGCGCCATCTCCATCGACCGTCGCATGACCGCCGGTGAGACCTGGGAGTCCTGCTTGGACGAGATCCGCAACCTGCCGGCTGCCAAGAAGTACGGCGACGACGTGAAGGTCTCCATGTACATGTACGACCGTCCGTCCTGGACCGGCGAGGTCTACGAGACCGAGGCTTACTTCCCCACGTGGATCAACAAGGAGACCGCTCCGCACGTCAAGGCCCTCGTCGACGCCCATAAGGCCATGTTTGGTGACGAGCGCATCGGCTGCGAGCCCAGCATGGACAAGCGCACCGGTCGCCCGCTGTGCGACAAGTGGACCTTCTCCACGAACTGCGTTTCCATCCAGGGCCGCTACGGCATCCCCTGCGTCGGCTTTGGCCCGGGTGCCGAGTCTCAGGCTCACGCTCCCAACGAGGTCACCTACAAGGATGACCTGGTCACCGCTGCTGCCATGTACGTGGCTGCCCTGAACCTCTACGATCCGAGCCAGGCCGATGGCGACGCCACCGTGTTCCGCGCCGGTCTGACCAACAACAAGATCGATTAGTCCCATTCCTCGATTTTGTTGAGCCGGGGGCCGCTCGTGTCCCCGGCACCCCCTGTTGACTTGGGACCCGCGGTCGTTATCTCCCATGCTTCCTCAACGGTGGCGGGTCCTCGTCATGGTGCTCTGCATGTTCTAGCCACACGCGCATGCCGGAGCACATCTACTCATTGCGATCGTTTCATCTTTAGAAAGGACATTTCCATGGACGCTAAGTTTACCGAGCTCGTCGAGCAGCTGAACGGCCTCGATTTTAAGGGTATGTACGGTAGCGACTTCCTGCACACTTGGGACAAGACCACCGACGAGCTCAAGGCGCTCTACATCGTCGCCGACGCCCTGCGCGAGTTGCGTGAGAACAACGTTTCGTCCAAGATCTTCGACTCGGGCCTGGCCGTCTCCCTGTTCCGCGACAACTCCACCCGTACGCGCTTCTCTTTCTCTAAGGCCGCCAACCTGCTCGGCCTTGAGCTGCAGGACCTGGACGAGAAGAAGTCCCAGATCGCCCACGGCGAGACCGTCCGCGAGACCGCTACCATGATCTCCTTCATGGCCGACGTCATCGGCATCCGCGATGACATGTACATCGGCAAGGGCGATGCCTACATGGCCGAGGTCTCCGAGTCCGTGCAGCAGGCCTACGAGGACGGCGTTCTGGATCACCGTCCCACGCTTATTTCCCTGCAGTCCGACTCCGATCACCCCACGCAGTCCTCTGCCGACATGCTCTACCTCATCAACGAGTTTGGCGGCCTCGAGAACCTCAAGGGCAAGAAGGTTGCCGTCACCTGGGCCTATTCGCCCTCTTACGGCAAGCCGCTGTCCTGCCCGCAGTCGCTGATCAGCCTGCTGCCCCGCTTTGGCATGGACGTCACCCTTGCTCACCCCGAGGGCTACGACCTCATGCCCGAGGTCGTCGAGCGCGCCAAGGGCTATGCCGCCGAGTCCGGTACCACCTTTAAGCAGGTCAACACCATGGCCGAGGCCTTCGAGGGCGCCGACATCGTGATCCCCAAGAGCTGGGCTCCGTTTGCCGCCATGGAGAAGCGTACCAACCTGTACGCCGAGGGCGACGACGCCGGCATCGCAGCGCTCGAGAAGGAGCTGCTCGCCCAGAACGCCACCCATCAGGACTGGTGCTCCACGACCGAGCTCATGGAGAAGACTGCCAACGGCCAAGACACCATCTTTATGCACCCGCTGCCCGCCGACATCTCCGGTGTCTCCTGCGAGCACGGCGAGGTTAACGCCGACGTCTTCGACATGCACCGCGTGGGCATGTACAAGGAGGCCAGCTACAAGCCGTACGCCATCGCTGCCATGATGTTCCTGCAGAAGGTTGCCGATCCCGCCGCTACCCTCAAGGCCCTCGACGAGCGCAACACCGCTCGTTGGCTCCAGGCCTAAAGCTGGGTTGAGGTAAGCCATGTAAAGGGGGCGCTCTGCCAACCGGCGGGGTGCCCTTTTTTGCATCGCGGGCGTGCGGGATAAGCGCTTTCGATGTGGATGCCCGCGGCGCGAGTTATGGGTACGATGGTTTCAGGGGAGGTATCACCATGAAACATGGATGCGTCATTATGGCTTCGGGCGAGGGCAAGCGGTTTGGCTCTAACAAGATGCTTGCCGATATCTATGGCGAGCCTCTGATTGCCCGGACCATCGATTCGGTTCCCCGGGGCTTTGACGTTGTGGTTTCGACGCGTTGGCCCGAGGTCGCTCAGATTTGCGAGGACAAGCATTGCCCGTGCGTGCTGCACGATGGCGAGCTGCGCAGCGAAAGCGTCCGTGCGGGCCTTTCGTGGGGAGTCGAACGCAACTGGAAAGGTTGCCTCTTTTTGCCGGGCGACCAGCCGCTCGTGAGTTCGGATTCTTTTGATGCCATGGTTCGCGCATTTGACGAGCGTGGTCGCAAGCATCCGGTGCGTCTTGCGTGCAACGGTGAGCCTTCGAGCCCGGTGCTCTTTCCGGCGGAACTATTCGATGCACTCATGCGTCTTGAGGGCAAGGACGGCGGGGGCTCGATTCTCAAAGGTCGCGTCGACGTTACGCTGGTCGAAGCGCGTGCCTACGAGCTGTGGGATGTCGATACCGCCAAGGGACAGCGACGCATAGCGGAGCATATCGCGGCCTGCTCGTATTTTGATCGCGTGGCCAACTGTATGAATCAATAAGGAGCAACATGATCATCATCAAAAACGGCGCGCTCGTGACGCCCCAGGGGCTTCGCCGCGCCGATCTTGCCATGGAGGGCGACAAGATCGTGCGGATTGCCGCGGCGATTGAGCCGGGTGAGGACGATACCGTCCAGGACGCCACGGACTGTTGGGTGTTCCCGGGCTTTATCGATGGGCACACGCACATGCAGTGCTGGACCGGCATGGACTGGACAGCCGATAGCTTTGAAACCGGCACGCGTGCGGCTGCCTGCGGCGGTACGACGACCATCGTGGACTACGCGACGGCTGATCGCGGCGTGACCATGCCCGATGCCTTGGCCGAGTGGCATCGCCGTGCCGACG
>UQKV01000078.1 GCA_900541665.1 uncultured Collinsella sp. | reverse complement strand
GATTTTGCCTCTTGACAATGTCCTGCTCATATTAAAAGGAACGTCCCCAGGTGCCGGCTGTTGAGTTGCGGTGGAATAGGGGCTGTTTGGTGCCCGAAAGGGCGATTTTAGTCCGTATTTCACCGCAACTTATTTAGAGGGTGCTGAGAGTGGGGGTCCAGGCGATGGTGGGAGTCGCGCCGTCGAGAACCTCGTTGATGGTGGCGGCCATGCCAGCGAGTAGGCTGTTCTCGCTTACGGTGAGCGTCTTGTAGCCGCCGGCACGCATGAGCTCGCGGATCACCACGGCGCCGGCCAGAATCACGCCCGCGCGCTTGGACTGCACGCCCGGCAACGCGGCAATGCCTGCAACATCCAACGCAGACATGCGCTCGATAGCGGCCGAAATCTGCTCCATCGAAAGCTCGCGCAGGTGCACAAAGTTCGAGTCGTACGGCTCCAGTTCGTGGACCAGCGCCACGAGCGTGGTAACGGTACCGCCCACCGCGACGAGGCGCTCGGCGCGCTCAAAGTCGACAGGCAGGCTCTCAAAATAGCCCGTAAACTGCTTGTTTGCCCAGCCGGCAGCAGCTGCAAGCTCGTCCGTCGACGGCGGCAGTGCCGAGAAAAACCGCTCGGTCACGCGGCGGCAACCGATGTCCAGCGAGCGCGTTCCCTCCAGAGCAAAGATACCGCGCTCCGGTGCATAGACGCCCGTCGCGAGCTCCGTGGATCCGCCGCCCGAATCGGCAACGATGATGCGCTCGCCGGCAAAGTCGTGCGCCACGCCAAAAAACGTCAGGCGCGCCTCGACCTCGCCCGGAATCACCTGTGGCTCAAGCCCCAGATCGCGCAGGCCGTCCAACAGCAGCGCGGCATTGGACGCATCGCGCGCGGCGCTCGTGCACGTGGTGCAGACGCACGCGGCCCCAAAGGCACGGGCCTCGTCCACAAACATCCGGCACGCAGCGAGCACGCGCTCAACGGCCGCCTCGCAAAAGCGCCCCGTCGCGTCGACGCCCTCGCCCAAGTCGGTAATCTCGGTATGCTTGGACGATTCCACGATCGCCCCGCCCTCGACCTGGGCCAACACCAGGCGCGACGACACCGTCCCCAGGTCAATCGCCGCCACCTTATATCGTTTGCAATTCGTCATTGCAGGCTCCCCTCCGGGCGCTATTTGCCGTTGGACACGACTGTCTGGCCCTCGACGCCGTTAAACCCAAACAGCATATCGAGCGTCTGGATGTACCATGGCGCGTCCTTGCCGACCTCTTCGATCTCTTTGGCCACTTCGCTGGCCTTCTTGGCGTTCGAGGATTTTTTGCTCGACGACGAATCCGAATCGTCGTCCAGGCCCTGCACTTCAATCCTCTTCTCGCCGGGCATCACCAGGCCCAGGTCCTCAGATGCCGCATCCTTGATACCCTGCTCCGAGAGCAGCTTGTCGACGCTTTTCTGCAGCTCGTCGTTGTACTGCTGGCGAATCTCGACCTGCTTAGCCAAGATATCGTTCGAGCGTTTGGCAACGTAGAGGTCACGCACGGGAAAGTACAGGCTCACGAGCACCAGGACGACGACAATGCCAACAAACAGCCCCCGCTGGGGACCGTGGGTAAAGTCGTAGATTGCCTTGACCACCGCGTTATCGTTGGCGTAATGCATGAAGTCCGAGCCCGAAAGACGATTCGAGGGCCTACTCGGCTTTTCATGCGTTTGAGCCGAGGAACGCTGAGCATGCTCCGAGTGCGCCGGGCGCACCGAACGTAGCGGGCGGTCCATCGACGTATTCACTTGAGCACGGGAGTGTGAGGCACTTGTCGGTCGCTGCGTGGAGCGGTCGGCACCGGCGTAATCGGACCCGCCGAGCTGCACCGTGCGCGCACGGCGAGGTGACGGCTCACGCGAACCGGCGGAATAGTACCTGTTGTCGTAAATCTGATCCATGTGCGCCTTGTGCGGTTGAGGTTTGTTTGCGCTAAGTCTTTTAGTTATAGCACGAGCGCGCGCAACGCCTTCGGCGGCCCTTGCTCGACATAAAAAAGGCGCTGAGCCATATGGCCCAGCGCCCAATGGTGCTCAACAGCGCCCGGCGGGAGCGAGGCGAATCCGAGTCAGCCCCGCCCCGCGCACGCCGTTTGCCTAGCGAATGTTGTAGAACGCGGCCTTGCCGGCGTAGCGTGCACTGCCCTCGAGCTCGTCCTCGATGCGGATGAGCTGGTTGTACTTGGCGATGCGATCGCTGCGGCACGGAGCGCCCGACTTGATCTGGCCGGCGTTGACGCCCACGACCAGGTCGGCGATCGTGGAGTCCTCGGTCTCGCCGGAGCGGTGGCTCACGATGCAGGCGTAGCCGGCCTCCTTGGCGGTCTCGATGGCCTCGAGCGACTCGGTGAGCGTACCGATCTGGTTGACCTTGACCAGGATCGCGTTGGCGGCACCCAGCTCGATGCCCTTCTTGAGGCGCTCGGTGTTGGTGACGAACAGGTCGTCGCCCACCAGCTGCACTTTGTTACCAATGCGGCGGGTGAGCTCGACCCAGCCGTCCCAGTCCTCCTCGGCCATGCCGTCCTCTATGGAGATGATGGGATAAGTGTCGACGAGCTTCTCCCAGTAATCGACCATCTGGGCGCTCGTGTACTCAACGCCCTCGCCCTTGAGCTCGTACATACCGGTCTCAGCGTTGTAGAACTCGGTCGAGGCCGGGTCCATGGCGTACATAAAGTCGACGCCGGGCTTAAAGCCAGCCTTCTCGACGGCCTTGGTGATGTACTCGAACGGCTCGGCATTGGTCTTAAGGTTGGGGGCAAAGCCGCCCTCGTCGCCCACGCCGCCGCCCAGGCCGGCCTCGTGCAGCACGCCCTTGAGGGTGTGGTAGACCTCGGCGCACCAACGCAGGCCCTCGGCAAAGCTCGGGGCGCCCACCGGCATGATCATGAACTCCTGGAAGTCGACGTTATTGTCGGCATGCACACCGCCGTTGAGGATGTTCATCATGGGCGTGGGCAGCAGGTGGGCATTGACGCCGCCCAGATACTGGTACAGCGACAGGCCCGCCGACTCGGCAGCGGCGCGGGCAACGGCCAGCGACACGCCCAGGATGGCGTTGGCACCGAGCTTGGTCTTGTTGGGGGTACCGTCCGCGGCAATCAGCGCGGCATCGACGGCGCGCTGATCGAAAGCGTCGAGGCCCACGACGGCGTTAGCGCACTCGTTGTTGACGTGCTCGACGGCCTGCGAAACGCCCTTGCCCAGGTAGCGGCCCTTGTCGCCATCGCGCAGCTCGCAGGCCTCAAAGGCGCCGGTCGAAGCACCCGAAGGCACCATCGCGCGGCCAAAGCTGCCGTCCTCGAGCACGACCTCGACCTCGACGGTGGGATTGCCGCGGCTGTCGAGCACCTCGCGACCGTAGACGTCCAAAATATCGCTCATGTTGTCTCCCTCTCACTTGGAAACGTAGTGGATGCAAGCGACCGGCTGACCGTGCACCGTCGGTGCGCCTCCGTAAGTTAGCCATGTCGCACTTTTTGCATTATGCCCTAAGTTAGCCGAGGGATACACTTGATTTTCGAAAAATTTAGCGGGAACGATGAGGCGTGTCAGCCCGTCGTTCCCGCAGTCTTACTCCTCCGCCTTTGCGGCATCCCACAGGTCGTTGAGGCCGTGGGTCGAAAGCTCGGCAAGATCCACGTGAGCATCGGCCGCCATCCGCTCCATCGCGGCCCAGCGGCGGCGGAACTTTGCCGTGCTGGCACGAAGGGCACTCTCGGCGTCAATGCCCTCTTTGCGTGCAACGTTGACCAGGGCAAAGAGCAGATCGCCAAACTCCATTTCGCGCTCGGGCGAGCCAGGGGCCTCGGCCTCAAACTCGGCACGCTCCTCGGCGACCTCGTCCCACACGTCCTGGACCGTCTCCCACTCAAAGCCCACGGCAGCCGCCTTGCGCGACACCTTCTGGGCCTGCATCAGCGCCGGCAGATGCGTGGGCACGCCGTCGAGCAGGCCCTCGGGCGCAGCCTCGCCTGCCGCCACGGCCTTGTCCTTGGCAGCCCTCTCGGCAAGCTTAACCTCGTCCCAAATCTTGAGCACCTCGTCGGAGCTCTCGGCATCCGCATCGCCGAACACGTGCGGGTGGCGGCGGATGAGCTTGGCGTCGATATCGCGTGCCACGTCGGCCAGCGTAAACTCGCCGGCGTCCGCCGCGATCTGCGCATGCAGCACGACCTGCATGAGCACGTCACCCAGCTCCTCGCGCAGGTGAACCGCGTCGTCCGCCTCGATGCAGTCGAGCGCCTCGTAGGCCTCCTCGATCATGTTCTTGCCAATGCTGCGGTGCGTCTGCTCGCGGTCCCACGGGCATCCGCCCGGCGCGCGCAGAATGCGCAGGATGTCAACAAGGTCGTCATATGTGTAGACAGCTTTCTCAGGATAATTTATCATATATTCCCTCTCATTGCAAGGTGTTTTGCGCAATTTCCCTGATTTTTCAGGGGTTTTCAGCGCACGTGCAGGATGCGGGCGAGCTTTTCGCCCTTGGGCAGCAGCGCGAGGTCGTCGCGCGTGACGATCCGCAGTGCGAGGACAAGCGCGACGTACACGATGACCGCCAGCACGACCGCAAGGCCGACGTTCACGATCTGCGTCGTGGTCGCGCCGCCAAGCGCGATATGGGCGGCGAAGAAGCGATAGGAGAATCTGGCGCACACGGCCATCACGAGCGATGCGATCAGCGGCTTGGCAAAGACCTTGAAGTAATTCGGCTTATCCTCCATCGTGCGGTAGACGAAAAAGAGGTTGAGCGACGATACGATCACAAAGCACACGAGCGTGCCGAAGGGAGCGGCGTGGATGTTGATGGACGGCACGGCGGTGAGGTTGTAGTTGAAGATGATCTTGACCACGCCGCCGATGAGCATCGTGAAAACGGGCACGTGCACGCGGCCGTAGGACTGCAGGATGGAGTTTGAAATGAGCATCAGGCAGACGAACATGCTCGCGATGCCGAGCACGGCTAAAAGCGAGCCGCCGAGCTCGCTGTCATAGCGCGGGTAGCAGAGCTTCATAATGGGCTCAGCCAGCGCCCAGAGGCCAAGACCCATCGGGAAGGCCATGAGACCCGTGACGCGCAGCGACGAGTTGATGACGCGCGAGGTGTGCACGCGGTCGTTGCGCGCAAGGGAGGCCGACACCGTCGGGATGACGGAGATCGTCAGCGCCGTCATCATCGACGACGGCAGATTGTAGAGGTTCATGCCCGAGGAATACGTGCCGTAGAGGTGGCGCGTCTCCTTGAGGGTGTAGCCCAGCGCGTTTTGGAGCTGACCCTGCACAAGCGACGTGTCGATCAGCGTGATGATCGACACCATCGAGGCCGACAGCGTGATGGGGATGGCGATGGAGAGCAGGCGCTTTAAGATCGCGCCGGAGGCATCCGGCGTGTCTGTGCCCGGGGTGCGCGGGCGGTGGCGCAAGTAGTCGATGAGCATGTAGACGAGCGCGAGCACCGAGCCGACCGTCACGCCGACGATGGCCGCGGCCGCGGCGATGTAATCCTCGTACCCAAGGCTCACGACGTACATCGAAAGGCCAAGGCCGATGAAGAGCTTGCTGACCGCCTCGATGATCTGCGAGACGGCGGTCGGCGTCATGCGAAAGCTCCCCTGCGCAAAGCCGCGGAACGCGGCAAGGCAGCCGACGCACACAACGCCCGGGGCAAGCGCCTTGATACCGTAGGCGGCGTTCGGGTTATTGAGAAGCGCCGCGCACTTCTCGTTGCCGAACCACATGATGACAAACGAGAGGACACCGAGCGTTAAAAACGCGGCGAACGACACCTTGAGCACGCGCCGCGCCTGACGCTCGCGCCCGAGCGTCTTCGCCTCCGAGATCATCTTCGAGAGCGCCACGGGAAGACCCGCGGTCGAGATGGTCAGAAGCACGGCATAGATGTTGTAGGCGTTGTTGAAGTCGGCGTTGCCCGTCTCGCTCAGGATGTTCGCGAGCGGAATTTTGAAGAGCGCGCCGATGATCTTCACGATGACGACGCCGGCGGCCAACACCGCCGCGCCGCCGAAAAAGGACTGTTTCTTTTCCGTAGCCATTAAAATTTCAACCTTTTCCTTCTTAGCTGAAATAAACTGTTTTACAGCCGCTCAAGGCAGCCGAGGATGAGCGAGGAGAAATGCGGGGCCGACTGCTCCGCCATCTCGTTGACCTCCTCGCCGGAGAGAGGCTGGGGCAGCACGCCCGCGGCCAT
>UQKV01000077.1 GCA_900541665.1 uncultured Collinsella sp. | reverse complement strand
GCGCGGCTCGCTAGGCACGTGCGCTGCTCGTGGTGGATAACACCGTGGCTTCCATCTTTGGCTGCGATCCTTTGCGTTTGGGTGCCGTGCTGTCGCTCGAGGCACTCGACCGCGTGTTCGCCGGTGAGGCGCCGCGCAAGCTCGTTGCCGCTTCGGTGGCGCGCTCGCAGCTCAAACGCCATCGCGTGGATGCCGCGGCTGAGTGCGTGCATGCCCTGCTCGAGGGCTGTGGCTTGGCCAAGCTTGATATGCCTGCTGACGAGGTCGGTGTGCTGGAGCGCGGGCTGGACTCGCTCGATGCCCGCATGCAGGCGCATTTCGACCGCGCACGTGCGCTTGCCGAGTATCTGGCCGCCAATGAGATGGTGCGCAACGTGCACTATCCCGGGCTGAGCTCGCATCCCGACCATGCGGCTGCAACGGGAATCCTCGAGCATGGCTTTGGCCCGGCAGTTGAGTTTGACCTTATCGAGCGTAGTGCAGGCGAGCTGTTCGACGCTTTGCCGGGGGAGTTCCGCACATCGCCCGCCGGCGGCGCAACGACGCGCCTTTCGGCTCCACGCGGCAAGCAGGGGAGCACCGTCCGCCTCTTCGCCGGTACCGACGACCCCTTGATCGTGGCTGCCACCCTAGACAACGCCCTCCGCAAATTAACTACTCTTTGATGCTGTCGATTAGGTCGTTTGCTTTGTTGGCGATGACGTTGTTGATGTCGGCCTGTAGTTCCTCGTAGACTGCTATGGCTCGCTCGCCGGCGGGGGTGAGCGTGGATCCGCGGGCGCCGTCGCGCTCGATGAGCTTGCAGCCCAGCTGGCCTTCGGCTTCGTTCACAATGCGCCAGGCCTTGGAATATGCCATGCCCATGCTCTTAGCGGCACGGTTGAGCGAGTGCTCGCGGGCGATACCTTGCAGCAGCAAGACGCAGCCGTGACCAAACACGCCTGGCAGATCCTTGTCGCACGCTTGAATGACCAGCTTTGCCGTCGTCTTGTACTCCATGTGCTCCACGTCTCCCCGCTAAAGTGTTTGCTGGGCAAACGCAAAGCCTGCGTCAAACCCTCGTGTGCTCTTCTTAAAACATGCATTGTAGCAGTCAAAGTGCGTTAAGATACTTCCCCAGTATTGGGCGCCCAAGGTTGGGCTGGGTCCTACGAGGCCTGCAGCCGACCGGTCGCATGGAAAAAGGAGAAACATGGCTACGTTCTTTCCCGGTGAGTCCCACACGTTTTCGGAGTATCTGCTGGTCCCTGGTTACTCGTCCTCGCAGTGCATCCCCAACAACGTCTCTCTTAAGACGCCGCTAACCCGCTTCAAGCGCGGTGAGAAGCCGGCAATCACCCTGAACATCCCCATGGTTTCCGCCATCATGCAGTCCGTCTCGGGCGTCGATATGGGTGTCGCGCTCGCTACCGAGGGTGGCCTGTCCTTCATTTACGGTTCCCAGAGCGCCGAGTCCGAGGCCGCGATGGTCAAGGCCGTCAAGGATCACAAGGCTGGCTTCGTTCAGTCCGATTCCACGCTGACCCCCGACATGACCATGGAGCAGGTCATCGAGCTCAAGGAGAAGACCGGTCACTCCACCATGCCGGTTACCGACGACGGCACTCCCAAGGGTAAGCTCCTGGGCATCGTCACCAGCCGTGACTATCGCCCCAGTCGCGATGACCACCAGACGAAGGTCTCCGAGTTCATGACCCCGCGTGAGCAGCTCATCGTGGGCGACAAGAACATCAGCCTCAAGGTTGCCAACGACGTCATCTGGGACAACAAACTCAACGCCCTGCCCATCGTCGACGACAACGATCACCTGATGGGAATCGTCTTCCGCAAGGACTATGACAGCCACAAGACCAACCCCAACGAGCTGCTCGACGGCGACAAGCGCTACATGGTCGGCGCCGGTATCAACACCCGCGACTATGCCGAGCGCGTGCCGCTGCTCATCGAGGCCGGCGCCGATGTCCTGTGCATCGACTCCTCCGAGGGCTTCAGCGAGTGGCAGAAGCGCACCATCGAGTGGATTCGCGCCAACTACGGCGAGGACGTCAAGGTCGGTGCCGGTAACGTCGTCGACGCCGAGGGCTTCCGCTTCCTGGCAGACTGCGGCGCTGACTTCATCAAGGTCGGTATCGGCGGCGGTTCCATCTGCATCACCCGTGAGACCAAGGGTATCGGTCGTGGCCAGGCCACCGCGCTGATCGACGTCTGTCGCGCTCGCGACGAGTACTACGAGGAGACCGGCGTCTACGTGCCCGTGTGCTCCGACGGCGGCATCGTCTACGACTACCACATGACGCTCGCCCTTGCCATGGGCGCCGACTTTATGATGCTGGGCCGCTACTTCGCCCGCTTCGACGAGAGCCCGACCGAGCGCGTCAACGTCAATGGCCAGTACATGAAGGAGTACTGGGGCGAGGGTTCTGCGCGTGCCCGCAACTGGCAGCGCTACGACCTGGGCGGCGCCGCGAAGCTCAGCTTCGTCGAGGGCGTTGACTCCTACGTTCCCTATGCAGGTTCCCTCAAGGACGGCGTGGGTGGCACGCTCTACAAGGTCAAGTCCACGATGTGCAACTGCGGTGCCCTCTCGATCCCCGAGCTCCAGGAAAAGGCACGCCTGACCCTGGTAAGCTCGACCTCGATCGTCGAAGGCGGCGCCCACGACGTAGTCGTCAAGGACTCCCAGCAGAGCGTTTCCTACCGCTAAGCGGCTTTCCTAAGCACCGCACCTTGCCGTTCAAACCGTCGCTCGCGTACCAAAGTACGCGTCGCTCCTCTTTCACGTCAATCTGCGGCACTTAGAAAACCCGACCATGCTTGGGCGGGTAACAATTAGCGGTTGATTCACAACCACGTTATTTAGATAAAGCGAGATGCCCGCAAGTCGCAGGCATCTCGCTTGTCGTATTTGCTATCATCAGTCAAGTTAACCTTAGGGTCGGGCGGCTTGGCTTTGTTCGCTACAAGTTCCGCACGCAAAGAAGAGCACATAATGTGCTCTTCGTCTTGCGCAGGACTGTCCGCAGTAGCGAACAAAGCCAAGCCGCCCGACCCCAGCTAAGATTAAAGGAGCTGATATGTGCGATTGCACAGATCATAAGGACGAGATTCCTGTCTACGACGCGCAGGCCATTGAGTCCCGGTGGATGAAGGCCTGGGAGGACTCCAACCTCTTTGCCGTCGACACCGACGACAGCAAGCCCAAAAAGTACGTGCTCGAGATGTTTCCGTATCCGTCGGGCGACCTGCACATGGGCCACGCGCGCAACTATACCATCGGCGATGCCATGGCCCGTCAGGCCCGCATGCGCGGCTTTGACGTGCTGCATCCCATCGGCTTTGACGCCTTTGGCCTGCCCGCCGAGAACGCCGCCATCAAGCACAACACACAGGCTGCCGCTTGGACGTACAAGAACATGGACCAGGCGCTCGCCACGATGAAGCGCATGGGCTTTTCCTACGATCTGGATCGCATGGTCAAGACCTGCAGTCCCGACTACTACCGCTGGGGTCAGTGGATCTTTGAGAAGCTGTGGGAAAAGGGCCTGGTCTACCGCAAGAAGAACCCGGTCAACTGGTGCCCCACGTGCAAGACCGTTCTGGCCAACGAGCAGGTCACCGAGGGCAAGTGCTGGCGCTGCGGCACCGAGCCCGAGAAGCGCGACCTTGAGCAGTGGTACTTCAAGATCACCGAGTACTCCCAGGAGCTGCTCGACGACCTGGAGAAGCTCCCCGGCTGGCCCGAGCGCGTCAAGCAGATGCAGGCCAACTGGATCGGCCGCTCCGAGGGCGCCGAGGTCGACTTTACCCTGTGCGACCAGGATGGCGAGCCCATCGAGGGCGACGAGGGCAAGATCACCGTCTTCACCACGCGTGCCGACACCCTCTTTGGCGTCTCCTTCTTTGTCCTGGCTCCCGAGTACGCTCGTCTGCACGAGCTCGTCGAGGGCACGGAGTACGAGGAAGCCGTTACCAAGATCGTCGAGGACTCCAAGCATATCTCTGCCGTCGAGCGTGCCCAGGGCACCCTCGAGAAGCACGGTGCCTTTACCGGCCGCTACGTGGTGAACCCCGTCAACGGCGAGAAGGTCCCCGTGTGGGTTGCCGATTATGTCGTTGCCGACTACGGCACCGGTGCCGTCATGGCCGTTCCCTGCGGCGACCAGCGCGACTTTGAGTTTGCCCGCAAGTATGACCTGCCGATCGTGCCGATCATCCTGGACGATGACGATCGCGCTGCCGTCGAGGCCAGCGGTGAGACCATCGATACCTTCCATGCCGAGACCGTCGACTGGGATTGCGCCCACGCCGCCGAGGGCACGCTCGTCCAGTCCGGCAAGTACACCGGCATGCGTGGCGGTAAGCACTCCGAGGGCGAGGCTGCCATCGTGGCCGACCTTGAGGCCATGGGCTGCGGCCGTCGCAAGGTCGAGTTCCGTCTGCGCGACTGGCTCATCAGCCGCCAGCGCTATTGGGGCAACCCCATCCCGGCCATCCACTGCGAGCACTGCGGCATTGTGCCCGTGCCCGAGGACCAGCTGCCGGTGACACTGCCCGAGAACCTGGATCTGGGCGCCGGCGAGACCCTCGCCGAGTGTAAGGACTTCTACGAGACCACCTGCCCGGTCTGCGGTCGCCCGGCTAAGCGCGAGACCGATACCATGGACACCTTCACCTGCTCCAGCTGGTATTACCTGCGCTATACCGATCCGCACAACACCGAGCTGCCCTTCTCCCGCGAGGCGGCCGACCGTTGGATGCCCGTCGATAACTACATTGGCGGCATCGAGCACGCCATTTTGCACCTGCTCTACAGCCGCTTCTTTACCAAGGCGCTGCGCGACCTGGGACTGCTGAGCGTGGACGAGCCCTTCACCAACCTGCTGTGCCAGGGCATGGTCAAGGACGAGAACGGCGACACCATGTCCAAGTCCAAGGGCAACGTCGTGCCTCCGAGCTCGGTTATCGAGCCCTACGGCGCCGACACCATGCGTCTGGCGATTTTGTTTATCGCCCCGCCCGAGAAGGACTTCGACTGGGATCCCAAGGCCGTCGAGGGCGCCAACCGCTTTATCAAGCGCGCCTGGCGTATCGTGTGGCAGCTTGTCCAGTCGGGTGACGCCAACGTGGCCTTCGACAAGTCCGTGCTCGACGAGACCGCGATGAAGCTCTACCGCGAGCGTCACCGCACCATCGCCAAGTGCACCGAGGACTTTGATCGCGGCCAGTTCAACACCGCGATCTCGGCCGTCATGGAGCTCGTCAACGCGGCGAGCGCCTACCTCAACGCCACCGAGGGTGCTGACCGCGACAAGGCCCTGTGCTACGGCGTGGCTAAGGATATCGTGAGCGTCCTTGCCCCCATCTGTCCGTTCTGGGCCGACGAGCTGTGGCACGAGGCACTTGGCTGCGAGGGCAACGCCTACACCGCCGCCTGGCCCGAGTTCGACCTGGCCGAGTCCGTCGAGGACACGGTGCAGATCGTCGTCCAGGTACTCGGCAAGGTCCGTGGCCGCATCGACGTGGCCCGCGATGCCTCCAACGAGGAAATGCAGGCTGCCGCCGAGGCTGCCGTCGCCAAGTGGCTCGAGGGCAAGACGGTCGTCAAGGCCATCTGCGTGCCCGGCAAGCTGGTCAACCTGGTGGTCAAGTAAGCGCTGCGAGCATAACTGACGCATAAAAGACGAGGGGCGATCCGGTTGGGTCGTCCCTCGTTTTGCGCTGTGTGTCCTGTTTGGCTGATGCCTAGCGCCACCTTCTACGGAATGTGCACCAGGTCCCTAAAGTAGACGTTGCCCGTCTGCTCCTCGAACATCCAGATATTGAGGTAGATGTCGTTGAGGTCGCTGTTCACGTCAAAATTTGGGTCGTCGAAGGTTCCTACAAAGGTGAGCATTGCGGTCGTTTCTTCGCCTGCGGCGACGGGCTGGCGCATGCGCACGTCGCGGACGACACCGTTGACGTAGGCATAAGCATCAACATCGCCAAACATCATGTCGACATCGGTGTTGTTCGTCACCGCAAAGACCAATACGGCGTCGCCGTAGCCATCCGTGTCCTTGCCCACGCAGGTAACATGGACGTTCTCGTCTGCCTCGAGGTCGATGGGGAACTGTTCTTGAGGGTCTGGACCTAAGCCCTGGGGGTCGACTATATCTTCGTCTATTTTGTCGAAGCGCTCCGAAGGCGTCGTTTTCTCGATGGCTTCGGTGCTGCCGAGATCCGGCTCGCATGGCCCGGTTTTACCATCGACGTTGCTGCAGCCCGCCAGAGCGAACGAGCAGGCTGCAATGGCGAGCGCGATCGTGCAGAGGGTGCCTAGGCGTTTCATGGTGTCTCCTTGCCGTAGAGGATCCGGAAGGTTGTGCGGTCTATGCGTGAGTACGGCTTATCTGTTCCAGAATGTCCCTTACGAGCAGTCTGGCCGATGTGCGACCAGGGATGGAATGCCCATAGGGCCCGATTTGGCCGGCGCGCTGGGACGCATGGCCCGTTTTGGGCTATTTGGGTGGGCGCCGCGCAGGAGTCATCGCCTAATTGTCCTATTCTTGTGGAGAAGCTGTGGGCGCGCTGACCTGCGAATTTCCATTGCGCTTGCACGTTTTCGCAGGTATTGGTATAGTTTGCTTGCAAATGAAGTTGTAATTGAAAGAAGTGGGGTTTCGG
>UQKV01000076.1 GCA_900541665.1 uncultured Collinsella sp. | reverse complement strand
TTAATGTCTGGACCGGTTGCCACCACGCTTATGCTGTCCTCCTTGCCTCGCCTGTTCGTCTGGCGGAAAATATCGAGGTCGATTCGTCTATCTAGAACCTTTGGAATGAGGGGAAGCCGCTTCACTCTTTCAAGCTCGATGTCCGTTATCGGGTTCAAGGGGAGCCCGTCGCGTCCGTGGACGCAAATCAGATGCCGCCACTTCGCTTCGCTGTTCAGTCCTATCACCGGCAACCCGTTCCAATATAGCGGCCTTGTGAGTTCGGCAAAGAAATAGTCGTGTGAGACGTCTCGCACTTGAAACATGTCATAGCCAAAACCCAAAACATATCGCGATAGGTCGAGATGACCGTCCTGGTCGATGGAGTACTCCATAGCCATCACATGTTCCTACGGCCGCGAAAATGGAACACGTTGAACTTCTGCTCCGATGCCCACGTCTCGTAGCTCGCGAGCGTGTTCGTGTTCAGGTTGCGGCAAATATCGCGGCATATCTGAAGCTTGGCCCCGCTTGAGCCCTCGACTTGCAGATGCCCGTTTCTCGAAGCCGCAAGCGCCCCGATGAACAGGTCCGCCAGCTGAATCAGGTCGTTCTCGTGAGACTCGACCTCCTCGACAAAGCGGACCGCATCGCCGAACTGGAAGGTGTCTATCAGGCACCTTCTCAGCGTGTCGACCCTGTCGCGCTCGTCGATTCGGCGGTCGATGAACAAGCGGTAAGAGGCCCTCCGGTCAAGCCAGTTGTTGAACACCTGGTAGTAGACCTTCTGGAACATCTCCTCGGTGTCCTCGAAGTTCGTCTCGCGCCTGCTGACGACGACCGCGCGGAACCTGAGTCCGGGGTCCGAGAAGAAGAGGTCGACCAGTGCCTGGAAGAAGGGGAGCCTCGACGGGCACACCGTCTTCCATCCGAACTCCCCCTGCACGTTGTAGTGGGCCCTGAGCAGGTCCACCTTCCTCACGATCTCCCTCTTCCGGTCGAGGGGGCACATTATCCCGCCTATGGCCATGAAGTCGTCCGCGGCCGAAGAGGTGACGCAGCTCTCGTCGCAGTAGACGTTGTAGGTCGCGCGCTCCACGCTCTAGCCCCTCTCGTCCCGCTCGCCCATGTACCAGACGACGCGTCCCTTGCAGACCACGGGCGCATCGTCCGGGCCGGATAGGATGTCGTCGTACTCGCCGCTGTGGCTGTCCGCCGTGAGCATCACGGTCGAGCGGCCCCGGGTGTAGTTGCGCACCACGGCGCCGTAGTCGGCCGTCTCGGCGAGCACCGGCTGGCCGTTGACCGGCTCCATGTCAGGGTCGACCAGCAGCAGCGCGTCGTGGGGGAAGCGGTTGTCCATGCAGCCGCCCTGGGCGTGGACCATGAAGCCGCGAGGGTGCGCGTCGGCGATGGAGGCGGGGACCTCGACCTCGTCGGCGAGGTTTCCCTCGTCGCACGGCTCGCCCATGTGCGCGAAGCCCAGCAGGGGGACCATGCGCGACGTGCCGCTGATCGCGGCCTCGGCGGCGTCCTCTCCCATGAGGTCGGCTACCGTGGTATCGAAAAGCTCGGCGAGCTGCTCAAGGTTCGCTTTTCTCGGCATCGACTTCTCGGATTCCCACTGGCCGATGGCAACTCGCGATACATCGAGTTTGTCGGCTATTTCCTGCTGGGTCAGTCCAGCTCTACTTCTAAGCCGGCGAAGGTTTTTACCGATTTCCATGGGCCTCTCCTTGCCTATGTATAACTTTACTTATCATTTTAGAAAAGAAAACTTTTCATTCTAGAAAAGTTTTTGTTTACACGATGCAAAGAAAGACTTACTATTAGTTCAGCAAGAGAGAGGAGGCCACTTGAACACCCTGCGAGACGTTCGCGAGAGCAAAGGGGTTAAGAAAGTCGCAGTTCAACGGATGTTGGGGGTTAGCCAACCGACCTATGACCGTTACGAGCTTTATCCCGGAGAGATGCGAGCCAAGGACCTCGAAAGGGTCCTGACGTTCCTTGGCATCACTCGCGACGATATTTTTTTGGCAACAGAGGAAAGTTAAAGTTTGCATCTAACGAAACGGAGAGAACCATGAACGAGAACTACATCGACATCGAGCTGGGCGGCTGGAACATCCCCGAGGCCATCACGGTCGAGGCCGAGCCCGTCGAGGCCCGCGACTTTTCCGACTTCGAGCTGTAGGGGAGGGCGACATGAGCACCAAGAGGGAGAACATCCGGCACGGCCGTGGGAAGTCCTTCGAGATCGAGTGCCCGCAGGGCTTCGCGAGCATCGAGGCCATCGTCTGCTGGTGCGACGCCGGCGGCGGCTGGCACCATGAGGCCTTCGAGTCGTTCCTCGACGCCCGCGGTCGCCTGGACGGGCTGCTGCGCGGCGAGGCGGTCATGGCCTACGTCCAGCGCACGGTCTGCATGAACACCGCCGACGCCATCGACCCCGGCATCGAGCCGGTGATGGTCGGCGTCGCCGCGGGCGAGTGGACGCGCTATCTGCGCAAAGAGTCCCGGGATGAAGCCCGCGGCTAATTAACTTCACAAACGAAAAGGAGAAAGACATGATTCAGCTGATTATCGGAGCCGGTCTGGGACTCAGCGGCGTGGCCGCCGCCGTCGCCATCAAGCGGTATAACGAGGCCGAGCGCGAGAAGGCCGCCGGGCCCGCGGACCGTTGGGGCCACAAGTACGAGGCCCGCACCGTCTCGCCCGCGTGCGCACTGCCCCTCGTCCTGGTGGGTGCCGTCATCGCCGCCACCGCCTGCCTCTACACGCAGGACACCGGCGAGGTCTGCGTCATCCGCAACCTCGGCGGCTCGCTCGCCGGCTCGACCTCCGAGGCCGGTTTCCACGCCAAGGCCCCCTGGCAGGACGTCGTGACCTACGACGTCCGCAACAACCTCATCAACTTCTACGGGGACACCGACTACGAGGTGGACGGCGGCTCCTACGAGGGCAAGCAGGTCTCCATCAACGACAAGTCGGGCGCCAGCGCCAATATCGACATCCAGGTCAACTACTCCCTGAACCCCGACGCCGCGCTCAGCCTCTACAGCGAGTACGGCACGCAGGAGAGCTTCGTGGAGAAGTACATCTCCAACGACGTCCGCGCCGTCACCCGCGAGGTCTCGGGCGGCTTCGACACGGTGACGATGCTCACCGACCGCTCCCAGTTCACCAAGGCCGTCCAGAAGGCCCTCACCGAGAAGTGGAAGGGCATAGGCCTCACGGTCGAGCAGGTGAGCGTGCAGGACGTCCGCTACCCGAAGAACATCACCAAGAGCTACAGCGAGGCGCAGGCGGCCGAGGTCGCCAAGCAGAAGGCCCAGAACGAGCAGGAGACGGCCAAGGTCCAGGCCGAGACCAAGAAGATCGAGGCCCAGGGCGAGGCGGACGCGAACGCGGTCCTCGCGAACTCGCTCAACGACCAGGTCATCCAGCAGCACTACATCGACGCGCTCAAGAGCATCGGCAAGGACGGCAACCTCGTCGTCGTGCCCGAGGGCTCCCAGCCGATCGTGGGCACGAAGTAGGGGCGGCGGCGATGTTGAACCTTATCCATGCGGCCGTCCGGGTCTTCCTCGACGTTCTCGCGGTCGCGTTCGTGCTAGAGCACACCCGCGAGCTTCATGAGAAACATCGCGAGATCAACGACGCGCCCAAGCAGGTCGCAGGCGTCGTTGATGAACCCGGCGAGGACGATCGCGGCGCTGATGCGAGGGTGCCGCTCGACCCAGTCGACGAGCCGCACGAGTAGGGGGCCCGCTGGTCGGACGTGCTTCGGGCGATATGTCTGCTGTCTACGAATCATGGCCCGAAGCCTAACGCGTGTGTAACGCGTTAACGCGGGTATTGCCGCTCAGGCAATACCCGCGGGCCCCATCCCCGGGGCGGCACCGTTGCCTCGCGGCTCTCCAACAACCATCCGCGGGGACGTTCCCTACCGGTGCCGTGCCGGGGGCGAGGCCCCGAAACCGACAAAAAAAGAGCCGCCCGGTGTGGAAAGCGGGGACGGCTCCAGACCTGAAAGGAGGTCACTCATGGATTCTAGCAGAGCCAAAACGTTCCAGCAGATGGCCGACGAGCTAGGCATCCGCCACAAGCTGATGTACACGCTGCGCGAGGCGTCGAGGGTGACGGGGGTGCCATACGACACGCTGCGCATCGAGTGCAAGGCGGGCCGTCTGCGCTCGCAGCTGCCCGAGGGGCGCAAGGTGGGGCGCATGGTGCGCCCGGAATGGGTGGAGCAGTGGATCGAGGAGGGAACGCATGGCATCGAGGCTGCTTAGGTGCGCGGGGTTCGTCGCGCTCACGCTCGCGGTGTACGCGCTCATGCCGTACGTCCTGCGGGCGATGCTACTCGCGGCGGACGGCGTCCGCGTCGTGCTCGGGATGGGGTCGGTACTGTGATCGGCAGGCGATTCGCGTTCACCGTCCCGTTCGTGGCGGGCAAGCAGCGCCACAGGCTCGACCGCAGGCACGCCCGGATGTACACGCCCGACGAGACCATCCGCAACGAGGCCGCCATCCGCGAAGCGGCGCTCGGCGCCATGCGGGAGGCGTACCCGGAGCTCAAGGGGCCGCTGTTCCCGTTCAGGGTACCCGCCGCGGTGCGCATCGACGTGTACGATTCGCTGCCCAAATCGAGGCCGAAACGCACCGTGTCGGAGCCGAACACGTTCAAGCCGGACGCGGACAACATCGCCAAGCTCGTGATGGACGGGATGAACGGGGCGGTCTGGGGCGACGACAGTCAGGTGGCCGAGGTCCACGTGGTCAAGTGGCCCCGTCGGCGCGGCATCGAGCCGCACATGGACATACAGGTATATCGCGGCTGGGCAGACCCAGCTGAAGAGAAAAAGTAGAAACGGAGAATGAAATGAAGCGAAAGGCATTCAAGGAGCTCATGAGGCAGGCCGTGGGCAACGTCCTCATCAACACGGAGCTCAACGCCGAGGCGCTCGAGGAGAAGGTCGACCCCGCGGTGCTTCGCGGCGTCGCCTACGGCATGGCGGTCGCGCCCGTACTGATGGACGAGGAGCCCATCGAGTTCGACCGCGACTTCCTTGCCGTCATCATCGCGTACGGCAAGAAGTGCGAGGACATCTACGCCGAGAACGGCGCCGTCGCCACCATCTCCAAGCTCTACGGATGCGAGGTGAGCGTCGATGAATAGCGAGATTATCGAGTTCAAGGACGATGCGGGCATGCCCGTCAAGTTCACCTCGCAGGACATCCGCGAGCGCCTGTGCCCCAACGCCACCGACAGCGAGCTGGCGCTGTGCGTGGAGCTTTGCAACCGCCAGCACCTCAACCCGTTCACGCAGGATGTCTACCTCGTCAAGTACGGCAACGCCCCGGCGAGCATCATCACGAACTACCAGGTGTTCAACCGCCGCGCGAACAAGCAGCCGAACTACGGCGGCATCGACAGCGGCGTCGTGGTGCTCCGCGACGGCAAGGTCGTCAAGAAGAAGGGCTCGGCCGTCTACAAGATAATCGGCGAGCAGTTAATCGGCGGATGGGCCGAGGTCAAGTTCACGGACGGCAAGATACCGGCCTACGCCGAGCTGGCGCTCACCGACTACAGCACCGGCAAGAGCAACTGGGCGAAGATGCCCGGCGTCATGATCGACAAGTGTGCCAAGGCCGCCGCGTGGCGCCTCGCCTACCCGGGCGAGTTCCGCGGCATGTACGTGAGCGAGGAGATGGACCAGGCGCAGCCGCAGCCGCGCGAGGTGGCCGCCGAGGTCGAGAGCGTCGAGCCCGTGGTCGACCTGCAGCCGGTGCGCGACCTGTTCAAGCCGTTCATGGCGGCGACTGGGCTCGACAGCGCCGGGGCCATGGCGGCCATCTGCGCCGCCGTGGGCTGCACGTCGGGCTCCATGCACGACATGACGCTCATGCAGGCGCGCCTCGCGGCCTCGTGGATGGAGGAGGAGATCGCGGCCCGCAAGGCGCAACCCGAGCCCGCCGCCCCCGAGCCGGAGCCAACATATGAGCCCGCGCCCGCCGAGTATGCGACCGACGACGACCTGCTGGGAGGCTTCTAATGGCAGACGAGGTTTTGGCGGTCGAGGCCGTGCCGCTCGAGGAGGACTTCGACACGCTGGTGGCGTCGCTCGCCATCGACGACACACTCGAGGACAAGCTGGCGCGCCTCAAGAAGAACGTCGATGAGAAGCTGGCGGACTACGTGGACGTCAAGCACATCGAGAAGGACGAGGACTTCAAGGCGGCGAAGAAGTACCGCGCGGCGGTCAACGACGTGAAGAAGCCCATCGAGGCGCAGCGCAAGGCCGCGAAGAAGAAGTACAGCGACCTGCTCAAGACGTTCGACAAGACCATCGGCGAGATCACGGCGCCCATCGACGCGCTCTCCGATGAGTACAAGGCCGAAATTGACCGCTACGACGGCGAGTGCAGGACCCGCCGACTCACCGCGCTCAAGGGCCACTACTACGACCTCGCGGGCGAGATGGGGCCGCTGGTGCCCTACGAGCGCATCGCCGACGACAAGTGGCTCAACGCGAGCTTCGGCGAGGTCAAGGCCAAGAACATCATCGAGCGCCGCGTGGGCGAGCTGCTGCACCAGTTCAAGTTCGTCAACGGGCTGGACTACGCGGACGAGTCCGAGAAGGCGTGGGCCGTGGCGTGGTGGACGAGGACGCTGCCGGCGGACTCGGGC
>UQKV01000075.1 GCA_900541665.1 uncultured Collinsella sp. | reverse complement strand
TCAACGGCACCAACCTCACCGAGGACACCGTGACCAAGCAGATCATGAGCATGCGTACGTCCTACGGCTACACCAAGGACAAGGACTGGGCGCAGTACCTGGTCGACAATGACCTCACGCCCAAGAAGTATCGCAAGCAGCTCATCGACTCCTACACGCAGCAGATTCTGCTTCAGCAAGCGCAGAAGGAAAACGGCGTGACCGTCTCGGACGAGGAGGTAGAGAAGGCCTGGAAGGACGCCTGCAAGAGTGCCGGCGGCGCCAAGACTTTCAAGAAGACCCTTAAGACCTACGGCTACACCGAGGACACCTACAAGGATTCGCTCAAGGAGAGCCTGGCGCAGCAGAAGCTCAAGGATGCCGTGGCGCCCACCAGCAAGCCCAAGGACAGCGAGATTGTCGATTACATCAATGAGAACCTGTCCAACTACAACGATGCCCGTCGTTCGTCGAACATCCTGATCAAGGTCGATTCCGACGCATCTGACGAGGACAAGGCTGCCGCCAAGGCCAAGGCGCAGGAGTGCCTGGACAAGATTAACTCCGGCGAGCTGAGCTTTGAGGACGCCGTGGAGCAGTACTCCGACGATACCGGCTCCAAGGATAAGAAGGGCGATGTGGGCTGGGACAAGCTCACCACCTTCGTCGACAGCTACCAGGCGGCGCTCGAGGGACTCAACAAGGGCGATGTGAGCGACATCGTCGAGTCGACCTATGGTTACCACATCATCAAGTGCACCGACTACTTCCATGTCGATAATCAGGTCGATGACATTAAGCAGGTGCCCAAGGACATCAAGAAGTACGTCTCCAATGTGGTGAAGACGCAGGCGGCAAGCACCGCGTACAGCGAGTGGCTGGAGCAGTACAAGAAGGATGCCGACATCACCGTTAACCCCATGCCCAAGGACGTGCCGTACAACGTCAGCCTGAAGGGCGTCACCAAGAGTTCGACCGACGATTCGTCGACGACTGAGTAATCATGGGGCGGCGCTCGTGCGAGTGCCGCCCGCACTATTGAGGAGGATTTGCAGATGACCAACGAAGAGCTGCAGAAGGAAATGATCGCGGCCATGAAGGCCAAGGACAAGGTTCGCCTGTCTATCATTCGCCAGGTTAAGGCCGAGGTGAAGAACATCGAGGTCAACGAGCGTCGTGATGTGACCGAGGAAGATGTCAACAGCATGATCAAGCGTCTGATTAAGCAGACGAGCGAGACGCTGGAGATGTCCATTAAGGCCGGTACCGATCAGGAGCGTACCGACAACCTGACCGAGCAGGTCAAGATTCTGGAGAGTCTGCTGCCCGCGCAGGTTTCGGGCGAGGAGCTCGAGGCCCTGATCGAGCAGGTTATCGCCGAGCTGGGTGCGACCTCTAAGAAGCAGATGGGCCAGGTCATGGGCGCTCTCGGCAAGGCCACCGGCGGCAACTTCGATAAGCCGGCAGCAGCAAAGATCGTCGGCGCAAAATTGGCGTAAGCGCCGGCCGACACATAGCCGATGCTGAGGGGCGTGACCATTGCGGTCGCGCCCCTTTTTGATGAGCTGGGCACTCATTTAAGCCTGTCCCCAATGAGTGCAATGAGTAGGTGGAAGGTTGCGGGTTCTTTACGGGAATGTAGTGTGGGCTGCGGAAACGTGGTTCTTTCCGTACAATAGTTCAACTCGTGTAAACGCAGGGAAGGGACATTCATGGCAGACATGATCGAGATCAAGCATCTCAACAAGTACTTTGGCGACCTGCATGTGCTCAAAGATATCAATCTCACCGTCAAGCGCGGCGAGAAGCTCGTAATGATCGGGCCTTCCGGCTCGGGTAAGTCGACGCTCATCCGTTGCGTCGATTATCTGGAGGAGCCCACGTCGGGCGAGGTCGTCATCGACGGTACGCCGCTCACCAAAAAGAATCACCTGGAGATGGCTCGCAAGTATAGCTCCATGGTGTTTCAGCAGTTCAACCTGTATCCCAACATGACGGTGCTGGGCAACCTGACGCTCGCACCCATCAAGCTGCAAAAGAAGAGCAAGGAGGAGGCGACCGAAATCGCCATCGCCGCGCTCAAGCGCGTCGGGATGGCGCATAAGGCCGGCGAGTACCCGCAGAATCTCTCGGGTGGTCAGCAGCAGCGTATCGCCATCGCCCGCGCCCTGTGCACCAAGCAGCCCATCATCCTGTTTGACGAGCCGACCTCTGCGCTCGACCCCGAGATGGTCCAGGAGGTTCTGGACGTTATGATTGAGCTCGCGCAGGAGGACATCACCATGATCTGCGTAACGCACGAGATGGGCTTTGCGCGCCAGGTGGCCGACCGCGTCATCTTTATGGAGGACGGCCGCATCCTGGAGGAGGGCACGCCCGAGCACTTCTTCGATAACCCCGAGAACCCGCGCTGCCGCGAGTTCCTGTCCAAGATTCTGCACTAGGCGCGGTGATGGACATGACGGATATGACGAGGGCGGCCGTGTCGCGCCGTCACTTTTTGCAGCTGGCTGGCGCCGGCATGCTTGCGCTGACGGGGACCGCGCTTACCGGTTGCGGCAACTCCACCAGCGGCGAGGGCTCCGACAAGGGGTCCAAGCTTGCGGCCATCAAGTCGCGTGGCCATCTGAATGCCGGCGTTAAGAAGGACGTTCCCGGCTATGGCTATTACGACACCGCCAAGGGCCGCTTTGAGGGCATGGAAGTCGATTTGTGCTACCAGATCGCCGCTGCCGTCTTTGGCGTGAGCTACAAGGAGGCCCGTGCCCAGGAGCTTGTCGAGTTTACCGACGTAACGCCCAAGACACGCGGCCCGCTGATCGATAACGGCCAACTTGACGTGGTCGCGGCGACCTACACCATCACCGACGAGCGCAAGAAGAGCTGGGATTTTTCGACGCCGTACCGCACCGACTACGTGGGACTCATGGTCAAGAAGCGTTCGGGCTTTACCTCGATTGAGGATCTGGATGGCAAAGTCATCGGCGTGAGCCAGGGTGCCACCACGCAGGGCCTGATCGAGCAGATGATCAAGGACAACGGCTTTAGCTGCAAGCCCGAGTTTAGGGCCTTTAGCGGCTACCCCATCATCAAGAGTTCGCTCGACGCCGGCAATATCGACGTCTTTGCCATGGACCGCTCCACGCTGGCCGGTTACATGAACGAGACCGTTGAGCTGCTGCAGCCCGAGGTCAAGTTTGGCGAGCAGGGCTACGGCGTGGCGACCAAGAAGGGCTGCGACCTTTCCGCCGTGGTCGATCAGGTGATTTGCGATCGCCTGGCCGATGGCTGGCTCGGCCAAGAGGTTAAGACCTGGGGTCTTGTATAGGCGCATCGTCCAAGGAAGGAATCAAATGCTCGAAGGATTATTTGACGCCGACCGTTGGTCGACGACATTTCAAAACATGGGGCCCTTCTGGGAGGGCTTTGGCGTGACGCTGCAAGTGGTCGTTGCCGGTCTGCTGCTGTCGCTGGTACTGGGCACGCTGCTGGGCGTGTTCTCTACCACTCGCTCGCGCGTGCTGCGCGCCATAAGCCGCGTGTACGTGGAGTTTTACCAGAACACCCCGTTGCCCGTGCAGGTGCTCTTTATGTACATGGCCGGTCCGCAGTTTTTGCAGGCCATAACCGGTGCCGATCAGCCGGTGCGCATCGCGCCGTTCGTGCTGGGCTTCTTGGGCGTGGGCCTGTATCACGCGGCCTACATTTCGGAGGTCATTCGCACCGGTATCGAGGCGGTTCCGCGTGGTCAGATGGAGGCGGCCCAGAGCCAGGGCTTTACCCGTGCGCAGGCGTACTGCTACATCGTGCTGCCCCAGACATTCAAGATCATTCTGCCGCCGCTGTGTAACCAGGCGCTCAACCTGGTCAAGAACACGTCGGTGCTGGCGCTTGTGGCCGGCGGCGACCTTATGTACCGTTCCGACAACTTTGTGAGTCTGTACGGTTACCTGCAGGGATACATCGTCTGCTGCCTTATGTACTTCATCATCTGCTTTCCGCTCGCCATGCTGGTGCAGTGGCTCGAGCGCCGCTCCAAGGAGCGTCCGCGCGGCGTGAGCCTGGCCGAGCTGGGGCTCGACAACGTAGAGGAGGCCTAGCGCATGGAAATCTTCAACGCGACCAACCTGCTCTACATTTGGGGCGGCTTTGTTAAGACCATCGAGATCTCGGCGCTGTCGATTTTTTTCTCGCTCATCTTTGGCACGGTGCTGGCGCTCGTTAAAAGCTATGCGCCCCGCCCGTTCCGTATTTTGGTGAGCGCCTATATCGAGCTGTTCCGTTGTACGCCGAACCTGCTGTGGATTCTGTTTATCTACTTTACGGTGCAGGGTTTGGACATTGTGATTTCGACCATCGCCTTTACGCTGTTTACCAGCGCTGTTATGGCCGAGATTGTGCGCGGCGGCCTCAACTCGATTCCGCGCGGCCAGTTTGAGGCAGCGCAGAGCCAGGGCTTTGGCTTCTTTGCCACCATGCGCTACATCATTCTGCCGCAGACGTTTAAGACGATTATTCCGGCGCTGTTTAGCCAGTGCACGACCGTCATTAAGGACAGCTCGTATCTTTCGGGCATTAACGTGGCCGAGCTCATGTACACGGCAAACGTCGTGATGGCCCATGCGATCGACCTGTCGCAGGTGCTTATGCTCTACGGCCTGGTGTTTGCGATGTACTTTGTGCTCAACTTTGGTATCTCGCTGCTGGTGAGGGCATATCAACGCCGAATCGTAGCAGCGTAGAATGTGGCAAAGGGACAGTCCCTTTGCCACACAGAGAAAGGAATCGCGATGAGCGATCTGGAGAACAAGAAGAGTCCTGTGGTCATTACCATCGCGCGCGACTTTGGTGCCGAGGGCCACGAGATTGGCCGTATCCTCGCCAACGAGTTGGGGATTCCGCTGTACGATAACGAGCTGCTGGTGCGTGCGTCGCTGCGCGCGGGCGAGTCGCTCGATAAGATGGCCGCCTACGACGAGCGCCTGGCCGTGGAGAACATGGCGTTCCTGCCCGACCGCTACGACGCGCGCTCGTACTCGGACAAGCTGTTCCAAAAGATGAGCCAGGTGATTTTGGACCTGGGCGAGACCGAGAGCTGCATTATTGAAGGTCGCCTGTCCGATTACCTGCTGCGTAACAACCCCAACCACATTGCCGTGTTGGTGACCGCACCCTTTGAGGACCGCGTCGAGATCGTGCGCAAGAAGCGCGGACTTAACAAAAAGAAGGGCGCCAAGCTGGTCAAGCAGCAGCAGAAGGCGCGCGAGGCGTTCTATAAGCGCTATAGCGCCGGAAAGTGGAAGATGACGAGCGGCAAGGACATCGTCGTCAACCGCGCCAAGCTGGGCCGCGAAGGCTGCAAAGACGTTATCGCCGCAGCCTACCGCTACAAGGTAGCGCAGCTCGAAGGCTAGATGGTCAAAACCACCACAAAGGGGACAGCACCTTTGTGGTGGTTTTTGTTTTAGGTAGAGAAAGTCAACTGGTTCTGCCGTGGCCGATCGCTCAAAGAACTCAAGAATGCTCAAAAAACTCAAAGATACTCAAATAAATTATAGATAGTAGAGGCATAATTAAGTTATATGAGTTAAAGGGAGGCTTTATGGCGGCACCGACGGCGTACAGGCAGGCAAATCCATTCACGCCGATGTTCGGACGTGTACCGGCGTATATGGCCGGCCGTGAGCAAATCATCGATGATATGGTGCTGGCGTTTGAAAATGACGACTCCGATCCCAATCTTTGCTCGGTTTTCTATGGTGCGCGTGGTACAGGTAAAACGGCGCTTTTGGCATATCTGTCGTACCGCGCCCATCAAGAGGGCTGGATTACAGCGAATGTGACGGCCTCGGAGGGGATGCTCGAAGACATTTTGCAGCGCCTCAACGAATCAGCCGCCCATCTGATCGAAAAGCCCGCTTCTAGGCGTGTGAACAGTGTCGGCATTGCCCCCGTAGGAAGCATGAGCTGGGAAAACATCGATGTTGAATTTGAGGGCGCTAACTGGCGTACTAAGATGAACGCTTTGTTTGCTCAGCTTGAAGCGACTGACACCGGGGTGCTTATCGCCGTTGACGAAGTGGATGCATCGTTTGCGCAAATGACGGAGCTTGTTACTACCTACCAGCACTTTGTAAGCGAGAATAAAAAGGTAGCTTTGCTTATGGCGGGGCTGCCGTTTCGCGTGCTGGCGCTGCTGACGGGGAAATCGACATCGTTTCTTCGTCGCGCGGCTCAACATTCGCTGGGATCAATTTCACCGACTGAGGTAAAAGAAGCGTTTCGACTAACGATTGAGGACGGCGGCAAGACGATTTCTGATGAGGCGATCGACCTTGCTGCCAAGGCGATCGATGGTTTTCCATTTATGTTCCAGTTGGTGGGGTATCGGGCATGGAATGCTTCGCGCCAAGCCTCCGAGGTTTCTATTGAGGATGTCGAACGAGGTGCGAAACTTGCGCAAGAGGAGCTGGAATCGCGAGTTTTCGCTTCAACAGCGGCGGAACTTTCACGAGGGGACCTTGAATTTCTTCGTGCAATGAATCCGGTTGGGACGACGACCAGGCAAGAGCTGGCAGCGAGGCTTAAGAAGAGTTCCGGTTCGATTTCAACGTATAAAAAGCGTCTGGTAGAGGCTGGGGTAATTGAAGAGCCTCTACAAGGACGTTTTGAGTTTGCATTGCCAGGCTTCGGCCGATATGTCGCATCGCTTTACTAGGGGGTCGTTGCTGCGAAGGATCGCTTCGTGTCCCTTTACTGTCTCGATCTGTAACAATAAGCCTGCTTTTAGGGGCCTATCTGTTGCAGACTGAGACAAACTGGCAGAGTGGCCTTCTGCTCCGCTCAAACCACCGCAAAGGGGGCCTTTGTGGTGGTTTTTGTTCAAGACTTTAGTCTGCTGGCCGCGCAGCGGCCAGCTTTAAACCACCCGCTACG
>UQKV01000074.1 GCA_900541665.1 uncultured Collinsella sp. | reverse complement strand
ACGCAAAGAAGGCCACTTAATGTGGCCTTCGTCTTGCGCAGGACTGTAGAGCAGGAAACCTTATATCCGGCCCCTCCGGTCGGGGACCGCACCCGTACGACTACAGCGTCATGTTTGGATCGGCGTCGACGTCGAACGGCGAGATTTCACCTCGGTCGAATTTACGGCGAGCGACCTCCGCGATCATGGCGGCGTTATCGGTGCAGGCAGACAAGGGCGGCACCGTTACGCGGATCCCCTGACGCCCGAGTTTCCTGATCATCATCTCGCGCAGATGCGGGTTGGCCGAGACGCCGCCGCCGATGCAATACTCCTTGCACCCGGTAGCATGCAGGGCGTTTTTGGCCTTCTTGTACTGCACGTCAAAGACCGCCGCCTCAAACGAAGCCGCCAAATCGGGCAGATGAATCGTGCGCCCGGCCTTGGTCTCCTGCTCGATGTAGAGCGTCACCGCCGTCTTGAGGCCCGAAAGCGAGAAGCGGTAGTCTCCCCTGCTGTTCAGCGCGCGGGGAAAATCGATCGCCTTGGGGTTGCCCGTCTCGGCAAGCTTGGAAATGATAGGGCCGCCGGGATAGCCCAGGCCCAGCGCCTTTGCCACCTTGTCGAAGGCTTCGCCCACGGCGTCGTCAAGCGTCTCGCCAAGCACTTCGTAGTCGCCCCATGCCTTTACGTGCACGAGCATGGTGTGCCCGCCCGAGACGAGCGTAAAGATAAACGGGGGCTTGAGGTCGGGCTGCGCCAACAGGTTGGCAAACAGGTGGCCCTCCAGATGATTGACGCACACGAGTGGCTTGCCGGCAGCATACGCAAAGCCCTTGGCAAAGGCGACACCCACCACCAAGGCACCCACCAGGCCCGGACCTTGCGTCACGCCCACGGCGGCAAGCTCACTTGGTGCAATGGCTCCGCCCGTAAGGCCCAGCGACGCTGCGGCGTCCTCGAGTGCCGCGTCCACGACGCTCACGATGACCTCAACGTGCTTGCGCGAGGCAATCTCGGGTACCACGCCGCCAAAGCGGGCATGAAAATCAATCTGCGTCGACACCTGGTTGGCCAGCATCTTGCCGTCCGCATCGATAATCGCCACGGCCGTCTCGTCGCAGGAACTCTCGATGGCAAGCACCAGGCGGCGGCGCTCGATTTCGGCACGCTCCTCAGCGGTGCGTTCGGGCGCGGGCAGCGGCCATACACGCTGTTCGGCAGCCGTCGGCTCGGGCGAGGCATTGTCGAGAGGAAGCACCAGGGGCAGCGGCGCCGTCATGACGATGGCGTCCTTGCCGGCACCATAGTAGCCGCGGCGACGGCCAGCCTCGGTAAAGCCCAGAGCGTTATAGAGCGCAATCGCTCCCTCGTTGCCGTCCTCGACCTCGAGCGAAGCCGTGGTGCAGCCGAGCATCTGGGCATCATAGCTCACATGCGACAGCAGCTTGCGGGCAATGCCCTCACGGCGATGTGCCGGGTCGACGGCGACATCCAGAATCTGCACATCACCGTCCACGACCATACCGCCGGCAAGGCCCAGTAGCTTGCCGTCGTCGTGTGCCACCCACCAACTACGCGGCGCAGCGACGTCCTCGCCCAGTTCGGACAGGAACATGCCCGGCGTCCACGCCTCGTGTCCGGCACCTTCAAAGCAGGCAGCCTCTAGCGCGCTCGCGCCCTCGGCATCCGCCGCGCCCATGGGACGGAACTGCAGATGACGACCGGCGAGCTCATCGGCAACGCCCGTAATTTCGCTCTGCGCACTCTCGGCAAGACCAAGACGCTTGCGCTCGTTTTCCTCGGCATCCGAAAGGCGCGTGTAAATCGGCAGGACGCGAGCCGGATCGCCGTCACCCGCAGCGTGCGCGAGCAGCAAGCCCTCGCCCGAAGGCCACCACAGGTCGCGCTCCACGCAGCGGGCGGTCTCGTCCTCACCCAGCAGCTTGCCATAGCGCACGAGACCGTCACCGGTCAGCTGAACCTGGTCCCAGTCCGCTGCTCGGCGCCACTCATCGAGCGCCACGGCGGCCTTGACCACGTGTTCGCGCTCAAATTGACGCTCGGGACCCTCATCGCCCAGCATATATAGTGCCGGATATACCTCACCGCGCATGGCATCGGCCAAGATACCAAGCTTGCCGCGCACGCCAGCCTTCCACGCCGTCCAAGCGCAAGCGTCGAGCGTCGACACGCCCAGCAGCGGAACATTGGCACCGCGCGCGAGGCCCTTGGCAGTGGAGATGCCGATGCGCACACCCGTAAACGACCCCGGGCCGCGGCCGACCACGTAGCAACCAACATCGCTGCGATCCAGACCGACTTGAGCCAGCACGCCATCAACGGTATTCACGAGCTCAACGTTGGCGTGACGGCGACACATGTGGTCGCCACTCACGAGCTTCGTCTCGCCCGTCTGCCCATCAATCCAGCTTGCCGCGCAGGCAAGCATGTCGGTCGAGGTATCGAGCGCCACCACCAGCGCGTTGTCGTTATGCAAGCTCATCTTGTACAGCCTTATCAATCAAATGGGAAAGCTCCATTGCGCGGTCACCGTGCGCCTCGAGCGTTATCGTTCGCACATCACTGTCGCCCTCATCACGCTTGAGCGTCACCGAAAGATACTCATCCGTCAGCTCGTCTTGGAATTGTTCGCCCCATTCCAGCAGGCAAGCACCCTCATAGCCCAGCACATCGAAAATGCCCGTATCCTCGAGCTCGTAGGCATGCTCCAGACGGTATAGATCAAAGTGAAACAGCGGAATACGGCCTTGATCATGAACGGCCATGAGCGCAAACGTAGGGCTCGTAACCATATGCTCATCGCCCAGCCCGCGCGAGACGCCCTTGGTAAAGTGAGTTTTGCCCACCCCCAGGCCACCGGTCAGGATGAGCACATCGCCGTCCTCAAGGCACGGTGCAATTAGCTCGCCAAAGTACTCCGTATCGGCAGCGCAAGTCGTTTTGTAAGTACCTACCCCCAGGCGCTCCAGGGACATATATGCTCCTTATTATTCCGAGGCGTCCTCTGGTGCGGGATGTCGCTCCAGATAGTCGCCCAGCATCTTAAAGTCTTCCTCCAGCAGTTCCTGCCACGCCGGATTGCGTAGCGCTGCTGCCGGATGGAACGTGGGCATTACTACAAAATGCCCCATCTGGTGGAACCTGCCGCGCAGCTTAGTAATGCCAATCTCGGTCTTAAGCACAAAGTGCGTCGCGGGGTTGCCGAGCGTCACGATAATATCGGGCCAGATGCTTCGAATCTGCTCACGCAAAAACGGCGAGCAAGCCAGCACTTCCTCGGGACGTGGATTGCGGTTTCCCGGCGGGCGGCACTTAAGCACGTTGGCAATGTAGACGTCTTCGCGTTTGAGCCCCGCCAGCGACAAAATGCCGTTGAGGTCCTCGCCTGCCGCCCCCACAAAGGGCTCGCCCTGCAAATCCTCATTGCGGCCCGGCGCCTCGCCAATAAACATCACACGAGCGCGGGGGTTTCCCACGCCAAACACGATATTGTGACGCGACTGGTAGAGCTGGCAGAGGTGACAATCGCCCAGAACGGCCTCAATTTCCTCGAGTGCGACCTCACGTGGTGCCTGATGGGTATGGCCGGGGATGTGCATGACGCCCATAGCGGCTCCTACACGTAGACCTTGTCGAGACGCATGCCAAAGCCGCAGGCGACCTCGTAGTTAATCGTTCCGCGCAGTCGGGCCATCTCGTCCATAGTGATCTCGGCATCGCCATCGCGGCCGACAATAATCATCTCGTCACCATACTCGGCCTCGGGAATCTCGTGTGCCGGGTTGGACTGAATGGCGACCATAAACTGGTCCATGCAGATATTGCCAACCTGATGCACGCGCTCGCCGCGATACAGCACATCCATACGATTGGAAAGCGTACGCGATAGGCCATCGGCATAACCGATCGGCAGCGTGCAGATCTGAACGCGCGTACGCGGTACGCGGTAGGTAAAACCGTAGCCCACGCCCTCACCCATCGCAGGGTGTGCCACGCGCGTCACACGCGCATGGACGCTCATAACGGGATCAAGCTGCATCACGCGGCCACTCAGCTCGCACGGCTGCATTCCATACAAGCCAACGCCGGCGCGAATCATATCAAAATGCATCGAAGGGTCGAGCATCGAGGACGGCGTGTTGGCGCAGTGCACGATACCGCACTCAAAGCCCGCATCCTTAATGGCCTGAACGGCCTCGGTAAAGCGCTGACACTGCAGTTTGTAGTCCCAGCCCGAAGGTTCATCGGCCGTGGCGAAGTGCGTAAATACGCCGTCGCACTGAATACCGCGATGGAAATTTATACCGCGGACAAAGTCGAGCACCTGCGTGTAGTGAACGCCGATACGATTCATGCCCGTCTCGATGGCGAGATGATACTTGCCCACTTTGCCCGCCGCGACGGCACATTCGCCATACGCAAGAGCAAAGTCAGACGTATAGACCGAGGGCATGATATCAAACTCGAGCAACGTCGGAATGGCCTCGATAGGCGGCTCGCTTAGGATGAGGATGGGTTTCGTAATCCCGCCCTGTCGGAGCTCAACGCCCTCGTTAACCGTCGCCACGGCAAACATGTCGGCACCGGCCGAATACATGATCTTGGCGCACTCAACAGCTCCATGGCCATAAGCATCGGCCTTGACCACGCAGCACAGGCGCTGACGTGGATTCAGCAAGTTCTTGTAGGCCCTCGTGTTACGACGGAGCGCCCCACGGTCGATCTCGACCCAGGACCAGCGCGTCAAATCGGCTTTATTCATGATTAGTCATCCGACCCTTCGTCCATGATTCCCAGATCTTCGAGCGCATCCTTTGCCGCCAGCTCCATGGCAGGACCGATCAAGTCGATAAGATCGGTCGCGATAACGCTCTTCTCACCATACTCCGTCGCCGCGGCAAAACCGGCGTAGCTGTGAAGTGCGACGGCGTACGAATACAGCAACTCCCAACGATCCATCTCGTCGCGCATGGTGGCAAGCGTGCCGGCCAAAATACCCGCGAGAACATCACCCGAACCGGCAGTTGCTAGAGAAGCCGGACCCGAGAGCGGCAGCAACACACGCTCAACGCCACAGATAGCCGTCGTCGGCCCCTTGGCAATGACCACCAGATTGTCGGAGCCTGCAGCCCAGACAACCTTCTGCGCGGCCGCAATCGCGGTACCAAGGTCGTTCACCTCGTCACCGGCAACCAGACGCGAAAGCTCACGATAGTGCGGCGTCATAACCAACGGCTGCTCGCGACGATACATCTCGGGATTACTATCAATACCGTCAATGGCAATCTTAGCAAGGCAGTTGAGTGCATCGGCGTCCAAAATAAGCGGCACATCAAGCTCGAGCAAGCCCGAAACCACCTGCATAGCGCCGGCAGATGTCGTCATACCGGGACCGCACAGTACGCAGCTGTACTTCTTTGCAATCTCGCACACCGTCATGCGCGCAGCGGCGCCAAAGGAGCCGCGGGAATCAGACGGAATAGCAAAGACGGGAATCGAAGGAAGTGCCATGCGAATAAGATTGGCGCAGGCGTCAGGAGCCGCGACTGCCACGTAACCAGCACCCGCGCGAGCTGCAGACTTGGCCGCCATAATGGCAGCACCAGGATATTGCGCAGATCCGGCGACAATAAGCACAGAGCCACGGGAATACTTATCGATATTCGTAGGTAGTGGAGCAAAGTAATCAACTAAGTCACCGGGCTCGACAATCTCGGCGGCGTGGTCGACATCATCGATGACCTCGTCAAGACGGTCGTAAAGATTGCCGCAGATCAAATCGCCAGCATACTCAGGGCCATCGGCGCTATACAAACCAATCTTGGGCGCAATCATCGTCACCGTATGCTCGGCACGAATGCAGTCGTCATCAACAACGCCCGTCTCGGCATTCAGGCCCGAGGGGACATCAATGGATACGACACAGTCGGCGCATTCATTGACCGTAGGAATCCAGATGGAGAACGGCGCACGCAGATTCCCGTGAAAACCGGTACCAAAAATGGCATCGACAACAACATCGGCCTTATCGATCAAAACCTCGAGTTCATCACGCGAGGGGCCGACGCAAACGTGCACATCGCGGCCGGCAGTACGACGAGCAACATGACGTGCCAGAGCAGCAGGAATCTCATCCGGTTCAACCGGAGAAACGATATCCACGTCCACACCCTTATGGCTCAGGATATCGGCGGCAACCCAACCGTCGCCGCCATTATTACCAAAACCGACCAGAACGAGAACCCGATCGGGATTGAGCTTCAAGACCTCGTTGGCGGCAAACTCACCCGCTAGCTCCATAAGCTCGGCCTTCGAAGTCCCTTCGCGTTCGATGATATCCTCGAGACGAACGACTTCTTCGGTACTCAAAACCGGTTTCATCTATGCTCCTAGCGTATCTTGCGAAGCATCGCCCAGGTGCTCCGTCAATGCTGAATTCTGCAGCTGCTCAAGCTCATCTAAAACAGAGCGAGCCTCTTTAAATGTCTGCGCAACGCGTTTCTTGGTGCTCACCTTTTCATCTTTTGGCTTAGGCCGAGCATCTTCGGTAATCGCGATGGCATTCGCAACGGCCAAGTCTCCTGTAAGCGTAATGGAAAGAGCGACCTCAACAACACCAAGCTCATGAGCGATCTCGAGTGCACGGCCCGAAAGCAGCGCCTTCGGTTTGCCGAGTTTATCACGCGTTACCGAAACATCCTTGCGACCAACGCCTTGACTAAAACCCGTGCCGAGAGCTTTAAGCACCGCCTCGCGCGAAGCAAAGCGGCTCGCATAGTGAGCAGCGGGACGCGATGATGCATCGCAATACGCACGCTCATCTTCGGTAAACACACGCCGAGCAAACGACGGCGTCTTTTCAAGAATTGATTTCATGCGGGAAATCTCGACGATATCAACGCCGATACCAGCTTCAGCCATGTTCACCTCCATATCGCACAGACTAAGTTATTGTAGCCCGTTCACAGAAGATGCGACAAACGAGGGTTATAAAACACAGCTACTATGTGAGACAAAAGCCCGTAAACGCAAAAAGGGGGAGGCCGCGAGGCCTCCCCCTTCTCAGTTCAAGCGTACGG
>UQKV01000073.1 GCA_900541665.1 uncultured Collinsella sp. | reverse complement strand
GTCCAGATACAGGATGCCCACGGGAATCACGTTGATGGTCTCGATCGTCGAGAACATGGTGATATCCTCTTGGCGGTTACGGACGTCCATCAAGAGCGCCGCGATGGAGCGGAACAGGAAGAACGCTCCCTCTGCGATAAGGACAACGGTCCACGCCGAGCCCATGGCAAAAACCACCGGTGGTGTAACGGCGACAACAAGCAGCAGCTCGACCAGCATGACGAGGCGACGATAGTGCACCATAAGTACCACGCCATAGGCAAAGATCGCGGCATTCAGCCACAACGCTCCGCTCATTGCCCTGGCGCAAACGTCAAGCGGCGCCACCAGATACGAGCCAGACGACGCGAATAAGATGAGCGCCGAAATCATCAGGTGAAGCACAAGGCTCGCCTCGTAGGCGCAAATCACCTTACGGTTATAGGACGAGCGGCGCGATGCGATGAGCGGGACGTGGATCGTCTGCAGACACGCAGCCAGGGCAAAGACGACATCGAGCGCAACGATTTGGGGAAGGATGAGCGAAATCTGCATCGTCACTCACCCGCCCTCGGCATCAAGACGATCATGCGCAGCTGGCCGGGCTCGCCCTCAAAGCGGTATGCCACGTTGCGCCCTTGCAGAGCGCTTTCGAGCTCTTGCGCAGCGGGCGTCTGCGAAAGATCTTCATCATCGTTGGAAAAAAGTGTGGCGCGCAGCTCGACACTGCATCGGTCATGGTCGCCCAAGTGATACATAAGCGCCGGATGGTCGGTGGTGTAGGCAAAAAACGCAAAGTCATACACGCAGTCGTACAGGGCGCTTACCGTACTGGCGTGCAACGGGCGCCGTATGGCGATAATCGAGGCGCAATCGATATCGATGGTGCGCAGGTCACTTGCGAGCTCGTTGGCAATGAGCTGAATGCGGTCGCGATCAAAACCGCTCTCCCCGTGCTGTGCCAACGTGAGCGACCCCTTGCGCTTGCAATAGGCGACGAGCATCTTGGCGCGTTGCAGCATGCGGTAACGCTCGTGCGAAGACGCTTCGTCGGTCAACGGCGGCAGCGAGCTCAGCAGGTCGTACATCCCTTCGAGCGCGCGGGCAAGCGCCTGATCCACGTCTTGGACCAGCAAGGTCTCGGCCTCTTGATCTGCCAAATGCGTCTTAAGGTCGTAGTCGGCGGCGAGCAGCTCGTTTTGACGCTGCAGCTCCATGCGACGATGTGCCAGTTCACGATTAAGCTCGTTGAGCTCCGACACGTCTTGAGCAAGCAGGGCCGATCCGCCCAGCAGTGGAAAGGCACGGTACATCACATCGGGATCGGACGCCACGGCAAAGGCATGGGCGCGCCCGTGCTCCTGGGTCCGCAACTCCTCGCGCACGCCTACCGGCATTGGCTTTGACACCGGCGTGGCATAGGCCTCCTGCAAGTCGCGCGTTAGAACTTTGAGGTCGAGCGGCAAGGTGTCGAAGATGCCGGCTATGTCGTGATACGACGGAATGACACCACAATCGAGACAGATTTCCATCGCCACCACGCACAGGACGCAATAGACGAGCGAGAAGTTGAGCCTCCATGCCCAGGGCACGCGCAGAGCATATGAGATGGCAAAGAATGCGCCGCCCAGCAGTACGAGCGCCGCCGTGCCCGAGAAACGCTGGATGCGAAAGGACGAGGACCGGCCAACCAGGATAAAAAAGGCCACGAAGTTAAAGGCCGTCCACACGAGGACGGCAAAATAACCCCAGCCGTACGTGTAGTCGTTGCTCCAGGTGTCGCTTGTACGGTCAAAGTGGAAGACCTGCTGGTGAAAATCGTTGGTGAGCACAAATCCGATAAGCAGGATGGCCACAATCCACAGCGCAGCGCAGTAGCGGCGACCCAGGCGGTGTTGCTCCAGGCCCGCAAGGCGCAGACCACACAACTGGTAGAGCAGTGGAATGAGCGTCATAGGCACGTAGTACAGGTACCACAGCACGGTGGCATAGAACGGCGTGAACGACTTGTACTTGAGAATGACTTCGATCATCCACAGGGCGCAGATGGTGGCGATGGTAACAAGACGGCGGCGCAACACATAGTCCAAACAGCGCAGATAGACCGATACGCCCCAGATCGAAAATACAATTGCGGCGACAAGCAACGGGAGAGAGCTCGAATGGACGAGCGCATCCACGACCTCTTTGGACACCTCGCTATAGGCGGGCACGACGTTAGAAAGTTTGGGGTCGAAGGCAAACAGCGCCGGCAAGACTGCCAAAAGCATGAGGAGCAGCGCGGTGATGACACCGGCGATAGCAAAGACGCGGTGGCGGTACACCTGATGTGTTATGCCAACAAGGAATCGCGGCATGGCGAAGAGCCTGCCGCCCCTGGGATCCGCCACGGGAGCGGATCGGGCGGCCGCGTGGCCGATATGTCGCTCGCGGGTACCCATAGTGCTTTTAGTGTACCGACAGATGGGTCGAAAAAGCGGGCCGCATGTCCCAAAATTCGCAGACGGCAAGGCGCCCGGCGAGCACATACTCGCCGGGCGCCTTGGTTAGGAGGCTACGGTTATCGGGAAAGCCTAGGCCAAATCTTCGCCGTTGGTGGCGATAACCTTCTTGTACCAGTCGAAGCTCTTCTTTTTGGAGCGCTTGAGGGTGCCGTTGCCCGCATCATCGCGGTCCACATAGATAAAGCCGTAGCGCTTGGACATCTCGCCCGTGCCGGCAGACACCAGGTCAATCGGGCCCCAGGTGGTGTAGCCCAGCAGGTCAACGCCGTCCTCGGTCACCGCATCGCGCATCGCGGCGATATGCTGGCGCAGGTAGTCGATACGGTAGTCGTCGTTGATGGAACCATCCTCCTCGACAACATCCTTGGCGCCCAGGCCGTTCTCAACCACAAACAGCGGCTTCTGATAACGGTCGTACAGGTCGTTGAGCGTAATGCGGAAGCCCAGTGGATCGATGGCCCAGCCCCACTGGCTCTCCTGCAGGTAGGGGTTCTTGGCGCCGGCGAAGGCGTTGCCCTGGGTGCGCTCGACATCGGGGTTATCGGCACCGGCGGAGCAACGGGTGCTGTAATAGCTAAAGCTGATGAAGTCGACGGTGTTGGCGGCCAGGATCTCGCGGTCCTCGTCCGTCATGCCCACATCGATACCCAGACGCTCGAGCTTCTTGACGGCATAGGCCGGGTAGTAGCCACGGCTCTGAACGTCGACGAAGAAGTAATTGTCCTGATTGTCGAGCTGCGCCTGGCGCACATCGCCCGGACGACAGCTGTAGGGGTAGTAGCTACCTGCGGCGAGCATGCAGCCAATCTTGACCTCGGGGTCGATCTCGTGGGCAATCTTGGTTGCCCAAGCGCTGGCAACGAGCTCGTTGTGGGCGGCCAGGTACTCGACAGCCTCCTTGTTCTCGCCCTCCTCAAAGACCAGACCGGCACCCATAAACGGCAGGTGCAAGATCATATTGATCTCGTTAAAGGTAAGCCAGTACTTCACCAGGCCCTTGTAGCGGGTAAAGATTGTGGTCGCGAGGTTCTTGTAGAAGTCGATGAGCTTACGGTTGCGCCAGCCGCCGTACTCCTTGATGAGGTGAATCGGACAGTCGAAGTGCGCGATGGTCACGAGTGGCTCGATGCCGTGCTTTTGACACTCGCGGAATACATCCTCGTAGAAGGCCAGGCCAGCCTCATTGGGCTCGGTCTCGTCGCCGTTGGGGAAGATGCGGGTCCAAGCCAGGCTCATACGGAAGGTCTTAAAGCCCATCTCGGCAAAGAGAGCAATGTCCTCTTTGTAGTGGTGATAGAAATCGATGCCGGTCTGCGCGGGATAGTAATAGCCGTCCTCGAAGTCGAGCATTTTACGCTGGCCGGAGACCACCGCATAGCGCTCGGGGCCGTGCGGAGCCACGTCCACGTTGGCAAGGCCGCGGCCGTCCACGTTATAGGCGCCCTCGCACTGGTTGGCAGCCGTCGCGCCGCCCCACAGAAAGTCTTTACGAAAAGCCATGCATCGATCCTTTCATACGCTGCTTGTCGTGGTTTCAGTATCCCCGCAAATAGGGCCTCGCCCAACGACAGCGACGCAGGCCGACACTTCTTTTCGCACACGGCGGCCCGGCAGCCGCCCCCGTCTGACACTTTCTGATACCGCCGCCCCAAACCACCACAAAGGGGACAGGCACCTTTGTGGTGGTGTAGGGCGGTTTGTCTCGATCTGTAACAGTTAGGCCGCCAAAACCGGGCCTGGCGTTACAAATCGAGATCTTTCGGGCAGCCCCTGCAGTTTGTCTAAATCTGTAACAGGTAGAGACGATTTTGCCTGCTAGATGTTACAGATTGAGACGGAAGATTCTAGTCGCAGGTGATGTCGAGGTTTTTGCCGACGAGGCCTACGTAACCGCCTTCGCTCAGCAATTCATTTGACTGAATAGGAAAGAAAGGAAAAAATAGGAAAAAAAGGAAAGGAGACTTATGACTGAAACCATCTTCTCCCCCTCATTTGGAAATCGCCCGTCCTATCTGGTGGGTCGCGGGAACGTGATTTCGACATTCATCTCCGGTCTTGAGCAGGAGCCGGGCAATCGAGACCGAGCCATGCTCATGCTCGGCCAGCGAGGCAGCGGCAAGACGGTTCTTCTGTGGGAACTTGCCGACCGCGCACGCAAGCTCGGTTTTGTTGTCGCCACACCCACCGTAGCCTCCGAAGATATGCTTGAGCGCATTGTTGAAAAAATCCAAGAAGCAGGCGAGCCTTATGTCAGCAAGCGTCATCTCCCCAAACTTTCTGGCGGTAGCTTGAGCGTCTTCGGCTTCTCAGCCGGTCTCGAGTTCACACGCGATGTGCAGGAGACCAAGAGTTTCCAGTTCAAACTCACGCAGCTGGCGCGCAAGCTGACCGAGCAGGGGCACGGCATCCTCATCCTTATCGATGAGCTCCAAGCTAATTCACCTGAGATTAGACAGCTCGTCACCGCCTATCAAGAGCTGGTCGGTGAGGGACTCAACGTCGCGCTTGTTATGGCAGGTCTCCCGGGAGCCGTCTGTGCAACGCTCAATGACCGCGTGCTGACATTTCTCAACCGCGCTCGCAAGGTCACGCTCGAACCGCTTTCAGTCGGAGATGTCGATGCCTATTATCAGCGGGCTTTCGAAGAGCTCGACCTTGATATTCCAGGCGATCTTCGCCTCCGTGCCGCTCGCGCAACCCAAGGCTCGCCCTATATGCTGCAGCTCATCGGCTATAACATCGGCAATCGCTGCAAGACAGGAGAACACGTAACGCCAGAGCAAGTCGACGGAGCTATCGAAGCGTCAAAAGCCGATTTCGAAAACGATGTTTGTGAAACGACGCTCGCCGCGCTATCGGACCAAGACGTCGCGTTTCTCGACGCAATGACTGATGACGAAGACGCCGTTTCGCGCATTTCCGATGTAGCGAAACGTATGTCAGTCACACCCGACTATGCGCAAAAGTATCGCCGGCGCCTCATCGACGCCGGCGTAATCGAACAGGCGCGCCGCGGTTACGTGCGTTTCGCCGTTCCATATATGGCTGACTATCTGCGCAGCCAACTCTAGGCAGCCACCGCAATGGGGACAGGCACCTTTGTGATGGTTTGGGCCCGTTTTGTCTCGATCTGTAACAGCTAGGCCGTCAAAACCGGGCCTGGTGTTACAGATCGAGATCTTTCGGGCAGCCCCTGCAGTTTGTCTCGATCTGTAACAGGTAGAGACGATTTAGCCCGCTAGATGTTACAGATCGAGACAGAAGATTCTAGTCGCAGGCGATATCGAGGTTTTTGCCGATGAGGCCTACGTAGCCGCCCTCGGCAGCCTTGGGGCTGTCAGCATGGCAGAGAACCCACTTGTCGGCCTTCCAGTAGCAGTAGCTGTCACCGGCGGTAGGCATGTCGGCCGCAGCCTCGGGGCGCGGGCCGTTGGTGCCCGCCGGCAGCGCCACCATCACCTGGAAGCCGCCGTCGTCGACCATGCAGGGCGTGTAGTGGAGCGTGGTGTTGAAAACCTCGACAACCTTGCCCGCCGGCACGCGGAACGCCTTGACGCACGCGGTATCGAGCTTGCCGTCCTCGATCTCCCAGCGATGCGCCACGAGCAGGATAAAGTCGCGCGCGCCCAGGTTGAACTCACTCGCGCGGTGATACTCCAGGCAGTTGAGACGCGTGTTGTGGCCGTTGCACCAGCCGAGCTGGAAGGGACGGCCACCAAACATGAGAAAGCCCAACTTATCGGCATCCTTGACGCCCTCGAGCTCCGGCGCGCTTGCAACGTACTTGCTGCCCTCGGGAATGGGCGTGGCAGAGAGTGCCTCGAGCACGGGCGACGTGAGCTCGGACGGAACGTTATTCCAAACGTTGCCATAGGATTTGAACTCAGGATCGTTGACAGAGTAGATATGCATGTTCACTCCTGTTCGTAGATGTGACTATACGAACATTCTAGAACAAACATGAGCGATTTTGAACGCTCGTCCCGACCAATCAACAAAAAGGCGCCCCCGCATAAGCGAAGGCGCCCAATGCGCGCGTTTTGGGCGATAAAGCCCTTACGCCTGCTGATAGTGCAGGTGCTTCTCGTCGATATCGGCCAGGTCGCGGTCGAGGTAGCGGCGCGCAAGCCAGTTGGCCATGGGGAGGTTCTGGTCCAGGTAGTTACCGCATTCCTCGGGAGCGGCACCGGGGACATCGCCCTCAAAGTCGGCGACAAACTCAAACAGCTCGCGGACGAGCGGCAAGATCTTCTCGCTCGTCAGCTCGCCAAAGACAACCAGGTAAAAGCCCGTGCGACAGCCCATGGGGCCAAAGTAGACAATGCGGCTCGACCACTCGGCATGATTGCGAAGGAACGTCGCGCCCAGGTGCTCGATGGTGTGGCACTCGGCCGTGTTCATGACCGGCTCCTTGTTGGGCGTGGTCAGACGCAGGTCAAACGTGGTGACGGCGGCACCGGTCGCCGGATCGCGGTCGATGCGGCTCACATACACGCCGGGCTCAAGCAGCAGATGATCAACGGAAAAGCTGGCGATGCGCTCCATGGCAGATCCTCTCGATAGTCAAATTGGGACGGGGCTCTTTTAGCTGGTTCGAATGGTCGCACCAATCATACCAGTCAAAAAAGCCCCGTCC
>UQKV01000072.1 GCA_900541665.1 uncultured Collinsella sp. | reverse complement strand
GTGGTAACCGTGACGGCGGGGGTGAGGATGCCGTCGGCGAGCAGCGCCGCGCCGCCGATCATGGCGGGCAGAATCAGCCATGGTGCCACCTTGCGTACGAGGCTGAACAGGGCGAAGATGCCGCCTTCGTTGTGGTTGTCGGCCTTCATGGCGATTACCACGTACTTGACCGTGGTCACGAGCGTCATGGTCCAGATGACAAGCGAAAGCGCTCCCAAGATCATGTCTTCGCTGACGGTACCGATGCCGCCGTTGTTGGCGACGATTGATTTCATGGTGTACATGGGGCTCGTGCCGATGTCGCCATAGACGACGCCGAGCGTTACGAGCAGCATGCCAGCGGAGAGGGGGATGGCTCCGTGCCCGCCTTGACCACGCTGGTCTTGGGGGCTTGCCTCCAGTTTGTTGTGTGCCACGTGGACTCCCTTTGACATCCGGTTATCTGTCTAGGACAAAAAACTTTATGCCGTCTTTATACATACAAGAGCAGTTTGGCACATCGGGTTATTTTAGACAATAATCCTCAGCTGGGGATTATTTATCTACGCAGGTAGCATTTCAAAGCAGGGGCTTTTAAGCACGTACTGTCTGGGCGATGCCAGCCTTGGCGTTTGCGCGTTTGCCGGCGAGTTCGCAAAAAATCGCGCCGCCGATGATAAGCGCGGCGCCCATCAGGCGGACCGGTGTTATGGCTTCGCCCAAAAGGACGGCCGAGAACACGACCGCCGAAAGCGGCTCGAGGTAGCCGACGACGGCGACGGTCTGGACGGGCAGCTTGGCGACAGCACTAAAGTAGAGCAGGCAACCAATGCCGGTGTTGACGACGCCGAGCATGGCGACGGCGCGCCAATCAATACTGGCGGCGATGCCGACGGACAGGAATGAGGGGGCTCCCTGCGTGATGAGCGTGAGGACCAGCGCGGTCACAAAGGCGGCGCTCACCTGGAGCGCGGAGTTTTCGAGGCCTTCGATGTGTGGCGCACCCTTGCTAGCGATGACCATCAGCGCATAGCAAAATGCCGAGGCGATGCCACAGACGATGCCCGCAATGGGCATATTGCCGCCTAGACCTTGCGCTGCAATGAGAAAAGCACCGCAGGCGACGGCGATAAACCCGGCGATTTTGCCGCCGGTCAGCTTTTCGCCAAAGATGAGCGGGGAGAGCGCCATGACGATGATGGGGCCGCAGTAGTACAGCAGCGAGGATACGCCGACGCCGATCGTTTGGTAGGCGCGGAACAGAAAAATCCAGCTGGCGCCCAGCGCGGCTCCCGAGAGAAGGAGGGCTGCGGCTTCGCGGGGGCGAGACTGTGCCTGCAACTTATGGCGCTGGGTGATGGCGAGGATGGTGACAAGCGAGAGTGCGCCAAAAAACGTGCGCAGGAGCACGATATCGGAGCTCGGCAGCGCGATGGCAGCGGCGATGATGCCGTTGGAGCCAAACAATAGCAATGCTGCTAAGTACGTAAACAGTCCGTTGTTCATGCGCTGACATCCCCTCTATATCCGAGCATGTTCACTATGGGTGAACTGGATTTAGAAGAAAAGCGAATATAATGCATGGAAAACATGACAAAAACTCATGCAAAGGTAGGGACGTGCCGTGGAAACGAATATTCAAAAGATGCAGGTGCTGCTGGAGACGGTGCGCGCCGGAAGCTTTACGCGTGCTGCCGAGCGGTTGAGCTATTCGCAGTCGGGCGTGAGCCGTATGGTGGCCGATCTAGAGGCCGACTGGGGTTTTAAGGTGCTCGATAGAAGCCGCGAGGGCGTAGTGCTTTCTGCCGATGGGCGGCAAGTTATGCCGGCTGTCGAGGCGCTCTGCGAGGAATTCATTCGCTTGCAGCGACGGGTGGATGAGATGCGTGGACTCATGCGCGGCAAAATCTGCATCGGTACGTTTTCGAGTGTGGCGACCCACGTGCTGCCGCCGGTGATTGCGCGCTTTCGCGCCGATCATCCGGACGTCGATTATGAGTTGCTGATGGGTGATTACTCAGAGATTGAACAATGGGTGGCTGAGGGTCGTTGTGACCTGGGCTTTATCCCGCGTGAGCCCCGAGAAAACGGCATGGCATCGCGGTCTTTGGTGCGCGACGAGTTGATGGCGGTAGTGCCGGCAGACTCTTTGCTTGCCACGGCGGAGGTCGTCTCTCTTGCCGATTTGGCCAACGAGCAGTTTATTCTGCTAGAACGCGGCACCGATGACGAGATTACGCCGCTGTTCCGTCGGGCGGGGTTGACGGTGTGCTCCAAGCTGTCGACCTGGGATGATTATGCGATTATGGCTATGGTCGAGGACGGCCTGGGTGTGAGCATTCTTCCCGCGCTCATCTTGCGCCGTTGTCAGTTCGATGTTGCCGTGCGCCCACTCGAGGGGCATCCCCATCGCCAAATCAACGCCATATATCGAACGGCCGATGTTTCGCTTGCCGCCGCCCGTTTCCTTGAATACCTCTAAACGCGTACACGCTATTGTCCGCTTTGGGCAAATCTCGGAGTCCGGTACATTTTCTTATGAAATTGAACTATCGAATGAGGCGCCGCGTTATACTGCTTGCTAAATTGAACCATGGTTCAATTCGTGTTCTATAAATTGAACTTTGCCAGCAAGGAGGTTCTAGTGGCCCAAGAGACGTTTAGCGATCGCCTGCGACAGACTATGTCCGATCGCGACGTTCGCCAGTCGGACGTGATCCGCGCATCGGAGATGCTCGGCAAAAAACTCGGCAAGAGTCAGATGAGCCAATATGTGAGCGGCAAGACGATCCCGCGGCGCGATGTGGCTGAGCTGCTCGCCCGTATTTTGGAGGTCGATGTTACCTGGCTGCTTGCCGGCGACGCCGATCAAGGCGAGGCATCATCACCCCGCAACGATTCCAAGCCCGAACCCCATTCCTCAGCTCAAATTGCAAGGAGCGCCACCATGCGTACTTTTTCTAAGTCCACCAAGCTCGATAACGTCCTGTATGACGTGCGCGGTCCCGTCGTCGACGAGGCCGCCCGTATGGAGGACGAGGGCGAGCGCATCCTCAAGCTCAATATCGGTAACCCGGCGCCCTTCGGTTTCCGCACGCCCGATGAGGTCATCAAGGACATGCGCCAGCAGCTGCCCGACTGCGAAGGCTATTCCAACTCGCGTGGCCTGTTCTCCGCGCGCAAGGCGATCATGCAGTATTCGCAGATCAAGGGCCTGCCCAACGTTCAGATGGAGCATATCTACACGGGCAACGGCGTGTCCGAGCTCATTCAGCTTTCGATGAACGCGCTGCTCGACAATGGCGACGAGATTCTGATCCCCAGCCCCGACTATCCGCTCTGGACGGCGTGCGCAACCCTTGCCGGCGGTCATCCTGTGCACTATCTGTGCGATGAACAGGCGGATTGGTATCCCGACTTGGAGGATATGGAGTCCAAGATTACGAGCGCGACCAAAGCTCTCGTCATCATCAACCCCAATAACCCCACGGGTTCCGTCTATCCGCGCGAGGTGCTCGAGGGCATCGTCGAGGTTGCACGCAGGCATCAGCTGATGATCTTTGCCGATGAGATCTACGACCGCCTCTGCATGGACGGCTACGAGCACGTCTCGATTGCCTCGCTCGCCCCCGACCTGCCCTGCGTTACCTTTAGCGGCCTGTCCAAGTCGCACATGATCGCGGGCTATCGCATTGGCTGGATGGTGCTTTCGGGCAACCAGCGCTGCATGAGCGACTTCATCATGGGCATCAACATGCTCTCCAACATGCGCCTGTGCTCCAACGTGCCGGCTCAGTCGATCGTTCAGACGGCACTCGGTGGCCATCAGTCCGTTAACGACTACATCCGTCCCGGCGGCCGTGTCTACGAGCAGCGCAACTTTGTGTATGAGGCGCTCAACAAGATTGATGGCATCTCGGTGGTTAAGCCGCGTGCAGCGTTCTACATCTTCCCCAAGATGGATGTGAAGAAGTTCAACATCACCGATGACGAGCAGTTCGCCCTTGACCTGCTGCACGAGAAGAAGATTCTGATCACGCGCGGCGGCGGCTTCAACTGGGCTGAGCCCGACCACTTCCGTATCGTGTACCTGCCGCGCATGGAAGTACTCAAGGAGTCCCTCGAAGACCTCGCTGACTTCTTCGATCACTACCGCCAGAATTAATAGTTCCGCCGTTCTACCGAACGGCGGACCGCTTGACGCTACGCGAGCCGCATTCACGCCAATCTGACGTTCAATTTCGAGGGCGCGACCAGAAGGTCAGCGCCCTCTCATTTCACGTCACCTTGGCGCAAATGCGGCTCGCTCGCTGTCGTGTGCTCAACCTGCGCCGTTACCATGGTCCATTAGGGACGGAGGAAAACGGATCATTTTCCTTGACTCGCGGAACTAGATCACGACGCCATTGCAGTGGTCGATTTCGTGCTGGATGATCTCGGCGGTGTAGCCCGAGAAGTTTTTGATGCGGTGGACGAAGTTCTCGTCCAAATACTCAACCTTAATGCGGCGATAGCGGGTACAGGGACGCTCGCCGATCAGCGAGAGACATCCTTCGCTCGTCTGATAGGCATTGACCTGCTCAAGAATTTGAGGGTTGTACATCAGGAGTGTCCTGTTGCCGTCCTTTACGCAGATGATGCGTTTGCGCACGCCGATCATGTTGGCGGCGAGGCCCACGCACTCGCGCTCATGCTCGTGGAGTGTATCTAGGAGATCCTGCCCGGTCGCGGCATCGTCGGGTCCCGCGTCTTCGGAAGGTAGACGCAAAAAGAACTCGGATTTCATGATGGGCTTAATCATGGCGGGCTCCTCATGTCTTATGCTTTCGTGAACTTTTAATAATAGCGCGGAAGGAAAGCTGTGCGTCCGCGTTACAATCTTTCGATGTTGGACCATGTTGCCAGATTCGTCGTGTACGGCGTCTGGCGTAAGTCTAGGGCTCATTTTTCGCCCTGGACCGTTCCTCTGGGGCGATGCGACTGTCGTTCCAAGAGGAAGGAAATGCATGGGGAGCAAATCTCAGCAACAAGTTCAAGTAACGCCATCGGCCTCTGCGGCGATTCTCGTCGTAATGTATATTGCAGCCTTTGTTGCCGCGTTTAACGAGAACATCATTAACGTGGCGTTGCACGACATTATGGCAGCCTTTTCGGTGAGTGCCACCACGGCACAGTGGCTCGTCTCGGGCTACATGATCGTGACGTCGATCTTTACGGCCATCATGGCCTTCCTGTCCGGCCGTTTCTCGACGCGCAAGCTGCTGTTTTTCGCATGCGGATGCATGGTCGCCGGCGAAGTCCTGTGCCTGGTCGCTCCGTCGTTTAGCGTTTTGCTGCCAAGCCGTATTTTGCAGGCTGCGGGATCGGGCATCTTGTTCCCGCTCATGATGAACGTGGTGTTGTCTTGCGCCCCGCGCGAGAAGCTCGGTCTGTATCTGAGCCTGGGCGGCGCCTGCATTACGCTGGGGCCGGCGTTTGGACCTGTGATGAGCGGTCTTATGTGCACGTTGTTTGGCTGGAGGGCGGTGTTCGTAGTGCCGCTGGTGGGCGGCATTGCGGTCGCCGCGGCGGGCGTAAAGCTTGTTCAGAATGTCGGAGAGCGCTCGAACGCCACGCTTGATATTCTGTCGGTTGTTTTGCTCGCCGCCGGTATTACGGCATTTGTGTATTCCGTAGGCGAGTTCTCGACCAATCTGATTGCCGGCATCGTGGCGCTCTTCGCCGCCATTGTGCTGCTCGGCCTGTTTGCGGCCCGCCAGCTCAAACTTGAGCATCCGGTGCTTAACGTGCGTCCCATGGCGAGCGTTCGCTTTTGGCCTGCGTGCCTGCTTGTGGTGGTGTCGATGATGACGACGTTCTCGATGAGTGTTTTGTTGCCGCTCTATTTTGAAGGTGCCTACGGCATGACCGCACTTGTTGCGGGCCTGCTCATTTTGCCGGCGATTGCCTGCAACGCCGTGACCTCGATTGTGGGCGGACGCGTGATGGACGCCCGTGGCGCATGGCCGCTGTTGCCGGTCGGCTTTGCCCTGATTGCCGTGGGGCAGACTGCAATCTCGATGACGGCGGCAAGCATGAACATCGGCGTCGTCGTGGCGCTGACCGTTGTGGTGTATGCCGGAGTCGGCCTGGTGCTGAGCCCCTCGCAAACGGCCGGCTTGGAGACGCTGCCTGCCGCTGAACATCCTCACGGAACGGCATTGCTTAACACGTGGAATATGATTGCCGCATCGTTTGGCCCGTCGCTGTTTATCGGCCTGCTCTCGAGTTCTGCGTCGACTGCCGGCGCGGCTGGCGCTGCGACCGACGTTGCCCAGGCGATTGGATTTGCAACTGCCGTGCGTGTGGCGGCTGTGATTGCCGTGGTCGGGTTCGCGACGTCGCTGGTGTACGCTCGTCGCGAGTCGCACATGTCGCATTAATGTGTGCACATAGATTCTGCAGCTAGATTGGATGGCGACACCATAAACTAATGGACGTTTTGCCGAGAGGCATGAATGTTTAAAGCGCAAAGAGTGCGCGACGGGCCCCGCGAATGGGGCGATGATGCCCGAGAGGGCCAAGAAGGAGTCTCATGTCCGAGAACGAAGAGATCATGAACGAGACCGAGAACGAGACCATGGCTGCCGAGGTTGAGGCAGTCGAGACCGTGGAGACCGAAGCTGCCGAGGTTGAGGCTGCTGACGAGGTTTCCGCCGAGGAGGAGGCCGAGGTTGTCGAGGCCGCCGTTGATTACGATGACGAAGAGCTGATGGACAAGATGCAGAAGGCCGCCCGCCTGCTGCGTAGCCGTCGCTTTGCTATTTCCAAGGAGGAGGAGGCCAAGGCCGAGCGCATGGCGAACATCGAGCGCGCCATCAAGCTTCTTGACCTCAAGCCCAAGATGGAGCAGAAGGAAATGTCCGACCTGCTGGGCATGCGCCTTCGTGAGCTCGATGGTCTGATGGCCGAGGCCGAGGCTGCCGATCTGGTCGGCCGCATCGACGACGCCGAGGGCGATATGCGCAAGATCGTTGTCTTCGCTGCCGAGGATGCCGCTGAGGGCCTGGTCGAGCTTGCCAACAAGAAGGAGAAGCTCCTGCCCGAGCTTTCTTACGAGGAGGCCACCGAGCTGATGGCCGCTCTCGATAAGGTCATCGCTCCGCTCGTCGCCATGGGCCTGGACGAGGACCGCGGTCCTCGCGGCGGCCGTGACGATCGCGGTGGCCGTGGCGGTCGCGGCGGCTTTGGCGATCGCGGTGGCCGTGGCGGTGACCGTGGCGGTCGCGGTGGCGATCGTGGCGGCCGTGGCGGCTTTGGTGACCGTGGCGGCGACCGTGGCGGTCGCGGCGGCTTTGGCGGCAACCGTGGTGGCTATGGCGAT
>UQKV01000071.1 GCA_900541665.1 uncultured Collinsella sp. | reverse complement strand
TGTCGATGTGGGAGTCGATGGCGATGATCTTGTCGCCCTCGCCCATAAAGCCCATAACGTTGCCCAGGCCGTCGACCTTGACCTCGTCATAGCCAAGGCTCTCCATCTCGGCCTTGATGCAAGCGACAACCTCACCCTCCTCGCAGGACTCAGAGGGGTGGGAGATCATAGCGCGAAGGAAGCGAGTCATATCGGCGCGGTGAGACTCAGCAGCAGCCTTGATAGCGTCGAAATCGAGTTCTTTAGCCATTGTTCATAACCTTTCAAACGAAGGAATCTACCTGTGGGGTGGCGGAGCGATACCTATTTACTCCGCCCCAACGATTAGCAAGTGGGATATTCGCCTTCCCAAACAATGCGGCGATACTGATCCGGGTCCGTGTCACCTTCCGTGGAGAAGCAGAGCACGGAGCTCGTCTTGTCCAGGCCGATGAGTTCCTTGAGCTCGGCGTACTCGGGATCGAGCATGAGGGTCTCGACCAGGCCGGTGGTCACAGCGCCGGACTCGCCGGAGATGACGCGCGGGTCGCCCTTCTCGGGAGCGCCCAGGGTGCGCATGCCGCGAGCGGTGACCCAGTCGGGGCAGGACACGAAGGCGGTGACGTGGTTGCGCAGGATATCCCAGCCCAGAATGTTGGGCTCGCCGCAGCACAGACCGGCCATGATGGAGGGCATGTCGCCGTCCACGATGCGCGGATCGCCGTCGCCGGCGGCAGCGCCCTTGTACAGACAGGCGGCAGGCGCGCACTCAGCCACGACGAAGGTGGGCGGGTTATCGGGATACAGGTTGGTGAAGTAGCCCACCACGGCGCCGGCGAGCGAACCCACGCCAGCCTGGACAAACACGTGCGTCGGGCGGTTGATGGCCATCTCACGCAGCTGCTCGGCAGCCTCGGAGGCCATGGTGCCGTAACCCTCCATGATCCAGGACGGGATCTTCTCGTAGCCCTCCCAGGCGGTGTCCTGAACGATGACGCCGCGCTCGCAGGCATCGGCCTCGGCGGCGGCCATGCGCACGCACTCGTCGTAGTTGACCTCTTCGATGGTCACCGTGGCGCCCTCGGCGGCGATGTTATCGAAGCGGGGCTTGGTGGAACCCTTGGGCATGTGCACGACAGCCTTCTGGCCCAGCTTGTTGGCAGCCCATGCCACGCCGCGGCCATGGTTGCCGTCAGTGGCGGTAAAGAAGGTGGCCTGGCCAAAGTCCTCGGCCAGCTGATCGGAGGTCAGGTAATCGAAGGTGCAGTCGGCAACGTCCTTGCCGGTCTCGTCGGCAATGTAGTTGGCCATGGCAAACGAGCCGCCCAGAACCTTAAAGGCGTTGAGGCCAAAACGATAGCTCTCGTCCTTAACGCACAGGTTGGAAAGGCCCAGGCGCGCAGCCTGACCATCCAGGCGGGCAAGCGGAGTGACGGTGTACTGGGGGAACGACTGGTGGAAGGCGCGGGCCTTCTTCACGTGGTCGAGGCTCATGATTCCCAAGTGCTTGTCATCGCTCTTGGGCATCGTGTTGCCCGCCCACTGGATCTTATCGGCCATACGGTGAACTCCTTAAGTCCTCTCTTGCCGGCCCCCGCATACGCGTTTCAGCCCGATCCCATTCACACGGCTGAACTTTTATGTGGATGCCAAACAAAAAGTTTGTTAGTAATGTTCTATCACACTTTTTGATTGGCATACCTAACGAATTGTTTGTTGCCGTAATCGGTACTTTTTCGCCGCCGAACGGTCATGAATTGCCTTGTTGATGGATTTGTTTGCGGTCAAGTGTGGTTTATGGCAAAGTGTGCCCAAACTAATTTTTAGGAAGGCACCCATGACCCCCGCACAGATTGAGTTTTACAAGCGCCTCGCACACGGTCTGGCGCTCCAATTTGGCCCCAACTGCGAAGTCGTCGTCCACGATCTGGAGACCGAGGACGTGGACCACTCCATCGTAGTGATCGAAAACGGCCACGTCAGCGGGCGCAAACTGGGTGACGGCCCCAGCCATATTGTGTTTGAGTCCATGCACGAGGGCACCACCGACGTGCACGACCGCGAGCCATACCTCACCAAAACCACCGATGGCAAGCTGCTCAAGTCCTCGACCATCTTTATCCGCAACGACGAGGGCAAGCCCGTCGGCATTTTGGGCATCAACTTTGACATTACGCTTATGAAGGCTTTTGAGCGTTCGCTCGACGCCTTTACCGGCACCGGCGGCACGGGCTATACCGAGCCCGAGCCCATTACCAAGAACATCGGCGACCTGCTCGAGGACCTGCTGCACGAGTGCGAGCAGTTTGTGGGCAAGCCCGCGGCACTCATGACCAAAGACGAGCGCATTCGTGCCATTGGCTACCTCGACCGTCGCGGTGCCTTCCTCATTTCCAAGTCGAGCGAGCGCGCCTGCGAGTTCTTTGGCATCTCCAAGTACAGCTTCTATAGCTACCTCAATGAGGCCAAGGCGGCGGCCGGCGACAAGTAGGCACTCGCCTGGATTGCCCCTCCCCTTTTGGGCGCGAGTTCTGGAAAGCACGAATCCAAGACCGAGCCGCTTGGGAAGTTCCATATAATCGATGTCATTAGTATTTCGAAAGGATGGGACAGAATGGCGTTGAGCAAGGCATCATGCACCGGTCGCGGATTGATTCCGGCAATTGGTGGACATGTGCACCGCATGTTCGATGAGGGTGAAGACGACCTGTTTTCGCTGAGCCTTGACGACGTGATGGATGATCGCCCGTGGACCGCCGACGAACTCATGGGCGGCGGGGCTCGCCCGTCAAACCCCAATCCCACACTTGCGCCTAAGCCCGCATCTGCGCCGACTCCTGCGCAGTCGCCTGTTTCGGCGCCCGCGCCTACGCCCGCACCCGCTTCGGCGCCCACGCCCGCTCCCCGCCCCGCAAGCGACCCGTCCGAGACGGCGGCATTTCTCGCTGCAGCGACGCAGGGCAAATCGGCCGACAGCACTGTTATGTACAGCGCCCAGCAGTTGCCTGTTCCTGCGGCACGCAAGCCTCCGGTCGCAAGGCTCGATGAGCCCGTTGCCCATCAAGTTGCCTACGATTCCTGGGCTGCAACCGATCTGGATGAGACCTCTGCCGGCATGCCGGCGCTCGATGTTCCAGTTAACCCGCTTTTTGCCGCCAACACGAGCGCCGCGGGCTATGAGGGCGGTGCGGCATATTCCGATTATTCCGATGGCTATGCTGGCACCAGTCGCATCGAGACCGAGGATTATGGCACCGCATCGAGCGATTATCTCAACGATCCGTACGCTGCCACGCCTGCACCGGAATATGACCCGGAGGCCGCGCCCGCACCGGCGTTTACCAAAAGCACGGGCGAAGAGCGCTTCGCCGATTATTACGCCGAGGAAAAGGCGCTGCGTTTCTCGGAATTTCCGCAGGCAGTCAAGGTTACCTTTATCGCCATTATCATTGCCCTGCTCGGTATCATTGCGTTTGAGGGATTCCAGCTGTTCCGCGGCCCCACCCAAGCGGAGTCGGAGACCCAGCAAAAAGAGGACGATAACCAGTACCTGGACATCAACACCCTTAAGGGCGACCCCAACGACGGAGACGACGAGTAGCAAGGGCTGAAGGCGGCCGCAGGATCCCGCATCCAGCACCGGCTTCTAAGTGCTGTTTTGTCATCCAGCTACACTTTTCCGAAGTTTTAAGGTGCCTATTTCGACACTTTTCCGTACTTTTACACGGCTGATTTCGACACTTTTCCGGATGAAAGCCGAATAATCACTTGGGAAACCAACGCCATCCGCGCGTCATTTCGCGGATGGCGTTGGTTTCTGTCCGTACACGTTGATAGACTCCATCGTGCCTGCAAGGAGCGGGCGCGTTTTATCCAGAGTCGGGGTAGAGAGTTGGCTCCACGATCCCGACGCCAACCGGCCAAGAGGCACGGTGGCCCTGCCAACATCGATGAAAGGAGTCCGTATGGACAATTTCTCCGTGCGCAGCGAGCGCAACTTCCACAACCTGGCAGCCAAGCCAAAACAAATGCATCTTCTGGATAAGCCAAATGGCTACGCCTCGGCCATGGTCAAGAGCAGCCTCTCCCACCAGATGCGCTTTACGGTACAGAAGCTCGAGGAAGAGCTCTGTGCTGTTGGCAATCCACATGTGTTGCAGATCAAGCTGCTCGGAGACGACTCGCGTGAGCCGTCCAGCTGGAAGCTCTTCGCCGACGGCGTGTGCGTTGCGGGCGGGTCGGGCATCTTTGCCCGCGAGTGCTTCTGCGAGGGCGCCGAGGTATTCCTGGATCTGTGCCGCGACACCGTACGCACAGCTGAGCTGCGGCAGTGGAGCCAAAGGGAGCACGAGCTGCTGAGCGCCGCACGCGGGATCGCGGGGGGGGTGTAGGAACAGGAGCCTCATGACGGTAACCTCAGCTGGAATGACGTATCGCTCGATAAATGATTTCAACAACGTAGCCGATGCGCTGCATTTCACCTCAAAGGCATTTAGCGATCGAGCGGCGTCTAGCATTTCTTTGATATCCCGAATTGATTGTTCCGAGAAAGTCTCTTCATGCCTTCATGATCGCCCTTACGAGAAACTTGGACGAGACAGGCGTCCATATGCCGTCTCTAAACTAACGAGCCGTTCGCGGAAAGAACATCTGGCTAACGTGGGCCAAAGATATACTGGTATCGTTGCAGCAATTATGGAAGATCGGTGCCGCCAATGACCTCCTTGAAATTCCCCAGGCGCTTTGCACTTAGCCTGCTCGTCCCGTTGTCCGCCGCCGTAGCGCTGGCTTTGCCCTCAACCGCCCTCGCCGCGTCAGACCCGAACCCGCCCAGCATATCCAACGTGACGATATCCGCAACGGCCGTCACGGCAGGCTCCACGCTGCGTGTCGGCTACGATGTGGACGACCCCGATGGGGTGCGGTCAGTCACGCCAATAGTCGAGGTCGTCGTCGATAGCGATGACGGGGGCCAAGGCAACAGCTCCCGTCTCGCCTTCCAGTCGACCGGCGACACGACCGCGGGCTTCGATATCCCCACCTCCCCGAGCGACCAGCCCTGCAGGTATCGCATCATCGGCCTCGGCGTGACCGATAGCCTTGGATGGGTTACCGATGTCTACGACGCGGCGTATGCCGAGGAGAAGGGGCTCGACTGTCCGACCTTCGCCACCAGCCCCCTCGTCTATGAGGTGACCGAGGGGCCCGCGGACCAGAACCCGCCGACCGTGTCCTCCGTGTCGCTCTCGAGCAGGGAGGTCGCGACCGGCGCCGACTTCCACATCTCTTGGTCCGTCGCGGACCCGGACGGCGTTCGCTCCGTTTCCCCCATACTGCAGCGGGGCTGGGAGGATAAGGACGACGGCTGCTCCGTTTCGTCGGCCTATTATCACGGAGGCTCGTCTATCGACGGGTTCGACCTCACATTCGACAGCAATAGGATCGGAAGGCACAGGCTGATCGGCCTTTCGGTCACCGATGGCCTAGGGTTCGAGACCGATATGTACGAGAGTTCCTACGCCAGGGCCAACGGCATCTCGGGCGCGACTTTCTCGGTCGCCGACCCGAGCGAGCTGTGCTTCGAGGTGACCGGCAGCGCGATCGACCGGAACCCGCCCGCGGTCTCGAACGTTTCCATCTCCGCGAAGAGGGTCCCCGTCGGCGGGGTCCTCCGCATCTATTGCAATGTAGGCGACGCGGACGGCGTGAAGTCTGTCTCCCCGATCCTCGGCGATCCCGGCTATGTCGAGGACCCGAACTCTGCAAAGGCCCGTAAAACGTTGAGCTGCAGCTACGATGCGGCAAGGGGCTATATCGAAATCGAGTTCCCCACGTCGCTCTCGATGGGCTCGTTTGAGATCCATGCCCTCGCGGTCCTCGACAAGGCGGGTCATGAGTCCTTCGTCTACAGCTCCGCCTACGCCGAGCGTAACGGCAAGGCAGACGTTCAGACCTTTGATGTCGACGACGCGGGGGACGTCACCTTCGACGTGACCGCCCCGCTGTATGCCGCCACCAAGGGCGACGGGCAGGCGTATGCAAAGGGCGGCGGGGTCGGTCTTACCTTCCGCTTCAGCGGTCCTCTCGATGAGTTCACGCGTCTCCTCGTGGACGGAACTGAGGTCTCGGCTGAGAACTACACCGCAACCAAGGGCAGCACGATTATCGAGTTCAGGCCGGCCTACCTGGACACACTCGCCGCCGGTGAACACACTGTCACGACCGTCTGGAAGGACGGGACGGCGACTGATGCATCCTTCACCGTGGAAGGGAAGGCCCAAGGGGAGCAAGCGGGCGGAAAGACCGACGTAGATTCACCCGGCGTCAACAAAAGTGATCCTGCCACTCCTGAAAAGGACGCCGACGAGGCGTCTACAAAAAGGTCGGGACGCACGACAACCGATGAACCAAAGCTCGCCGCAACCGGCGACTTCGCTTGGATGGCCAGCATCGCATTAGCCATGGCGGCCACGGCCTGCTTCACGGCAGCGAGAAGGCTTGAGCCCAAGCAGCATAGGCACGAACAGTAGCTCAAAGCGAACTCAACTGGGAAGGGCAGATGGATAGCCGTCCCTCTCTTACAATCAACCCAATCCGCTGAAATGCAATCAGTTAACGAGTTTCGCCAGACGCTCGGTCTCTACCCCGCTCTGGCAAGCCACCAGGCGATGAGATAATGCCCACGGCTATCAACGTAAGCAAGGAGCGCGCTATGGCAGACAACGAGATCAAACCCTCGACGGACGGCGGCCGAGAGGAACTCGTGGCAAAACAGCTCGCATCCACCAAAATCCACCTCGCGCTCACCCAGGAGCGGGTGGACGTCTCCAGCGCCATCAAGCTGCCGCTCGAGCGAATCCCTCAGCTCGGCGTGGCGCTGGCCTCTCTCCCCTCGACATCCCGCACCGTCACCAACACGGTGAGCGTACCCACACTGCTCCAGGCGACTGACAAATATGGCAACCCGCTCGATCTGTCGAAACTCAACTCGTTCAAGGACGGTAGCGGTCTCACAGGGGGCTACCGCGACGCCGCCAAGGGCCTTGGACAGGCGCGCTTCCACGTAGTCGAGGGCGATATCGCCACGAGCGTCACGCAAGTGCCCTACGACCCAACGTCGCTGTTCATGGCAGCCGCAATCGCGCAGATAAACCAAAAGCTCGACTCCATCCAGGAGTCCGTCGACGAAATGTTTGAGTATATGCGTCAGCGCGACAAGGCCAACATGCGCGGCAACCTCAAGACGCTCGCAGACATCCTCAACGGTTACGGCCTCAACTACGGCAACGCCACCTACATGGCAAACGCCCATATGAAGGTGCTCGACATCAAGCAGTCGTCCGCGCAGGACATGGAGCTCTTTCGCTCGCAGGCGCAGGCGGATCTGAAAAAGAAAGGGTTCATCGAGGTGCGAGACGGCTTGGGCAGACGCCTCGACAAGGTGCTCGACTACCTCAAAGACTGCCAGCTCGCCACCTACATCCACGCGTTCTCGCTGTTCCTCGAACCCATGCTCGCCCAGAACTTCGAGCCCGCAAAGCTCGCGGACGCCACCGCGAAAATCGAGGCTGATTCGATCGCGTACCGCGAGCTCTACACCGACTGCTACAACGCACTCGAAGCGGGGGCTGCCGACACCGTCGATTCGGCGCTACTGGGCGGTATCACATCCGCTGGAAAGATGCTCGGTCACGCCATCGCAAAGACCCCCGTGGGCGAACATACGCTCATCGACGAGGCGCTCGAGGGTGCAGGAGAGGACATCGGCAGGTTCAACGATAGGCAATCCGAGAAACTCCTCGAGAAGCTCCATCAGGCAAAGACGCCCGACGTTGCGCCGTTCAAGCAGAGCGTAATGGAAGTAGACACCCTCTACAACCATCCCACGCAGATTGCCGTGGACGCCGAGAACGTCTACATCTTGCCTGCCAAGCAGCAGGAAGAGTAACGATACGCGACAGGCACGCGCCATGCAGACAGCTAACGCCCCTACCTTCCCGCCGCCTTCAGCTTCAGCAGCAGATCGCTCAGCTCGGGGCACCTGCTGGAGAGGCG
>UQKV01000070.1 GCA_900541665.1 uncultured Collinsella sp. | reverse complement strand
CTTGAACATGTCAAACAGACCCATACGTTTTCTCCTCTTGATTAAGCGCAACGTTGTGCGCATGCCTACGGTAATTATAGTGCCAAATGGTTCAAATGCTAAGGTGGGGACTCGAATCGCGAGCCCTTCCCGGTAGTGCTCGTGGGATGAGCGTCTCCTTTGCATCGCGGGTCGATAAGCCGAGTATCGTCTGCGCACGGGACGGGCAGACGCGGGCGCACCAAACCCGATACTTCTTTTCGCTCTCGAGTCCTGCCGCCGCCCCGTCCCTGGCACTTCCTGATACCGACCGAAACGTGCCAAAATAAACCCGTCCCTTTTTGGTAGGTTTGGCGAGTGTGGATTTTCGGACGCTTAACTAACGAGCGTGGATAATCTCCCACTTTGAGGCCGTCACCGAGCCAAAAACGGGAGATTATCCGCTCTCATTTTGGATAACCCCCCCCCTGTACCAAGCCGAGCTCCATGGTCAAGTAATAACGACTTCTCATCATTAGATTGTTTACATCAATTCTAATAACTATTTAATCCTTAAACTCGTTATTAGAATTGATATGATTAGCCTAATAACGAGTTTCCGGCACTAAAGATATGGAGGGCGCGATGCAAATCGAGGAGAACGGCCAGGGAACGCTCCGCAATAATCTATCGGGGAAATTGGCTTACTATTCGTTTTTTCCAGCGCCCTTGCAATCATTGAGGCAGCTAAACCTCACCGAGGAAACCTATCGCACGCTTTCCGCATGCTCACGAATGCTTGGAGAGCTTGAAGGCATGCTCTACTTTGTTCCCAACGCCGACATGTATCTGACAATGTACGTGCGCAAAGAAGCACTCCTTTCTTCGCAAATTGAGGGAACCCAGTGCACGTTTGACGACCTACTTAGTCCATCGCAAACACAACTCCATCATAAAGATGTCGCAGACGTCGTGAATTACGTCCGTGCTGTCGACCGCGGCGTAGAACTGCTCAAAAAGATGCCCTTGTGCACGAGACTTCTTAGGCAAGTTCATGCGGTCCTGCTGGACGGAGTGCGCGGAACGGAGAAGAATCCAGGCGAGCTGCGCTCCTCACAAAACTGGATTGGCCCCTCAGGCTGCACCATTGCAACCGCATCGTTTGTCCCTCCAAACATTGAAGATTTGAGCAACACGCTCCAGGACCTCGAACGCTTTATCAATGAGCCTCAAGTCGAAATGGATCCGATTGTGCGGGCGGCGCTCGTCCATTACCAATTTGAAACTGCCCATCCATTCCTAGACGGAAACGGTCGCCTGGGCAGGCTTCTCATTACACTTATGCTCATCAATGATGGCGTTCTTCATTCTTGCTTGTTCTATCCATCGTTCCAGTTCAAGAAAAATCGAAGCGAGTACTACCGGCAACTCACATCCGTAAGGGAGAGAGGCACTTACGAGGAATGGATAGAGTTTTTCTGCAACAGTCTTCTCGAGAGTGCGAAGGACTCGGTAGGGTCTTTAAAAAACCTTGTTGACCTCCATAACCGTTCCACAGCAACCATTACCGAAAATCTCGGAAGGACTGCTGCAAACGGGCAAAGGCTGTTGGGCATTCTTGAAGAGCACCCCATCGTCGACACCGCATTCATCGCTGCCCAACTCGATATCGGCAGGAGTACCGCGAGCTCGCTCGTCAAATCATTTGAAGAATTGGGTATCCTCCGTCCGCTCGACGAGTCAAGACAGAGATACCGGCAGTACGGGTATGAAGAGCATCTTTCGATTCTCAGGGAAGACGCTGAGCCGATTAGATAGGCATCGCAGCCCAGCCAAATTAAAGCGAGCGCGGATAATCTCCCACTTTGAGCCCGCACACAGGCCAAAAACGGGAGATTATCCACGCTCATTCCTGAGTAGTCATTTATGAACGTCCCCGATGACTAGTCCGGCAACGCCGATGCCTTGGCAACGACAGCGAACGGACCGCATTTTGCCGCATCCGGAGCAAGGCAACGCCACAGGTAGAGGACGGACAGCGAGCGCCGTCCAGGGCGAACAAGTTGGCATGAAAAAGGCGAGGCATTGACCTTCTGGTCATGCCTCGCCTTTTGAATGACAAATTGTCGCCCTGGGCGGCGCGCAGCGTCGAGCCGTTACGCCGTTCGGCAGAACGGCGTAACTACTCCCGTGCTCCGTACTGCTCGTAGTAGGCGTCGATGGCGGTCTTGAGCTCGTCATCGATAACGACCTTGCCGTCGATCTCGTGGTTGTAGAGGGTCTCGACGACCTCGGCCATGGAAACGATGCTCGCGACGGGGAAACCGTACTTGGCCTCGATCTCCTTCTGCGCGGTGGTCACGCCACCCTTGCCGACCTCCATGCGGTTGAGGGACACGATCAGGCCCTTGATCTCGACATCGGCAGCAGCCTTGACCTTGGGATAGGTCTCGTCGATGGACTTGCCGCTGGTGGTAACGTCCTCGACCATGACCACGCGGTCGCCGTCCTCGGGCTCATAACCCAGCAGGTTGCCCTTATCGGCACCGTGGTCCTTGGCCTCCTTGCGGTCGCAGCAGTACTTGACCTCCTTGCCGTACAGCTCGTGGTAGGCAATTGCGGTAACAACAGCCAGCGGAATACCCTTGTAGGCCGGCCCAAACAGGACGTCAAAGTCGTCGCCAAAGTTATCGTGGATGGCCTGGGCGTAATACTCGCCCAGCTTCTTGAGCTGATAGCCCGTCACGTAAGCGCCGGCGTTCATAAAGAACGGGGACTGACGGCCGCTCTTGAGCGTAAAGCTGCCGAACTTAAGAACGTCGGACTCAACCATAAACTTGATGAACTCTTGCTTGTAAGCCTCCATGCGGGCTCCTCTCGTAATTGCGTACGTGCTCTTCAGTTTAGCGCAGGCGAGGCGTCGATGTGGGCGTGCTTTGGAGCCACGGCATTCTGTAAAGGCTTTGTCAGGGGGAATGGTTTTCCGAACAATGGGGTTGACATGGCAAACCCCCTCATCAAAAATACGGGCGGATTAAAAGGGGTACGAGACACCCAAAGCGCGCTGCGCTCGGCCTTTAGGAGGTGTGCCATGGAAGGCAGTCCTAGTCGAAAAACCTGCATGTCGCCCTCGGCACGCCGCGAGGATTCCGCGCACGCATAAGCGCCAACAGCCGATCGTCAAAACCACCACAAAGGTGCCTGTCCCTTTGTGGTGGTTCGAAAGCATGACGTGAGCGACATCTAGGTTTTTTGAAGCAAATACGACACGTACGCTAACTCCCTTCAACAAGGAGGACCCTATGCTGATGCTCAAAACCGCCACGGTACTCGAAGCCATCTCCAAGCGCCGCCGCACGGCGCGCCCTGCCGCTCATACCGGCCTGTCCAAGAACACCATATTCGCCGCCACCCATAGCGCCGAGGACGCCCTCGTACTGCTTGACGCCACGGCAAACGGCCTCACCGCCGAGCAGGCAACCGAGCGCCTGGACGCCTCCGGCCCCAACACCATCGAGACACCGACCAAGACGCTCGCCCGCCGCATCGCCGACGCCTTCATCGATCCCTTCGCCGGCATCCTCGCCGCGCTCGCGCTGGTCTCGCTCTACATCGACGTGCTCGCCGTGCCCGAGCCGCAGCGCGACCCCTCCACGGTCATCGTCATCGGCATCATGCTGCTGGTATCGGGCGGCATGAAGTTTATCCAGGAAGCCCGCAGCGGCAATGCGGCAGAGGCCCTCAAGGACCTGGTCTCCAACACTTGCACCGCCCTGCGCGACGGCGAGCGCGTCGAGATCCCCTTTGACGAGCTCGTCCCCGGCGATGTGATCCGCCTCTCTGCCGGCGATATGGTTCCAGCCGATGCCCGCATCATCACCGCGCGCGACCTGTTTGTCATCGAATCCGCACTCACCGGCGAGAGCGAGGCCGTCGAGAAGACCGCTGCCATCACCGTCGTCGAGGGCGCCGACGGCTCCGCGCTGCCGCTCTCTGCCTGCAAGAACATCGTCTTTACCGGCACCTCCGTGCAAAACGGCGCTGCCATGGCGCTTGTCGTTGCCACCGGTTCGGACACCTACCTGGGCGGCATCGCCAAGATGCTCAACGGGCGCGGCGAGAAGAGCGCGTTTGACCGCGGCGTCTCGAGCGTCTCCATGTTGCTCGTACGCCTCATGCTCGCTATGGCGCCGGCCGTCTTTGCCATCAACGCCGCCACCAAGGGCAACGTCATCGACGCGCTGCTGTTCGCCACGAGCGTAGCCGTGGGCATTACGCCGCAGATGCTCCCCGTCATCGTGACCACGAGCCTGTCGCAGGGCGCCAAGGACCTCGCCCGTCGCCAGGTTATCGTCAAAGAACTGCCGGCGATCCAAAACCTGGGTGCCATGGACGTCCTGTGCTGTGACAAGACCGGCACCCTCACCGAAGACCGCATCGTGCTCGAGCGCTACCTCAACACCGATGGCGACGAGGACACGCGTGTGCTGCGCCATGCGTTTTTGAACAGCTTCTTCCAGACCGGCCTCAAGAACCTTATCGACCTGGCCGTAATCGACCGTGCCGATGTGACACCCTCGACCGTCGCACCCGATTCCATGCTGGGCCAGAGCCTGCGCGACCGCTATACCAAGGTCGACGAGGTGCCCTTCGATTTCTCGCGCCGTCGCCTGAGCGTAGTTGTAGCCGACGCCCAGGGCAAAACCCAGATGGTTACCAAGGGAGCTGCCGAGGAAATGCTCGAGATCTGCTCCTTTGTCGAGGTCGATGGCATCGCTCAGCCGCTCACCAAAGACAAGCTCGCCCAGATTCGCAAGCAGGTCGCCAGACTTAACGCCGAGGGCCTACGCGTAATTGCTGTGGCGCAGAAGACCAATCCGCGCTGCGTGGGCGAGTTTGGCATCGCCGACGAGTGCGACATGGTGCTGATGGGCTTTTTGGCCTTCCTCGATCCGCCCAAAGCAAGTGCTGCGGGCGCCGTCGCCACCCTCGAGGCCAAGGGCGTGGCGGTCAAGGTCCTAACCGGCGACAACGACCGCGTCGCCGCCACCGTCTGCGAGCAGATTGGTATCGATGCGAGCAACGTCTTGCTCGGCTCCGAGATCGATGCGCTCGATGACGCCGAACTTGCCGAGCGCGCCGAGAAAACCCACCTCTTCGCCAAGCTCTCGCCGCTGCAGAAGGCGCGCCTGGTACGTGTCATGCGCGAGATGCTCGGCCACACCGTGGGCTTTATGGGCGACGGCATCAACGACGCCGCCGCCATGCGTGCAAGCGATTGCGGCATCTCGGTCGATTCAGCCGTCGATATTGCCAAGGAATCCGCCGATATCATCTTGCTTCAGAAGGACCTGGGCGTGCTCGAGCGCGGCATCATCGAAGGCCGCCGCACTTACGGCAACCTGCTCAAGTACCTCAAGACCACGGTGAGCTCCAACTTTGGCAATGTGCTGTCCGTGACCGTCGCGAGCCTGTTCTTGCCGTTTTTGCCCATGAGCGCCCTGCAGCTGGTACTGCTGTCGCTGGTCTACGAGATCGTGTGCATCGCACTGCCGTGGGACACCGTCGATGACGCCTGGACTGCCCGCCCGCGTGCCTGGGACGCCGCGTCCATCAAGGGCTTTACGCTCGAGCTGGGCCCCGTGAGCTCGCTGTTTGACATCGTGACCTTCGCCGCGCTCTTCTTTGTCGTGTGCCCCGCCGCCGTGGACGCAAGCTGGTCCGAGCTTGCCGCCGCGGGCGACGTCGCGGGTATGGCGACCTTTGCTGCGCTCTTCCAGAGCGGCTGGTTTGTCGAGTCCATGTGGTCGCAGACACTCGTGGTCCACATGCTGCGTTCCCCGCATCTGCCGAGCCCGCGCGACCACGCCGCGCCCACACTGTGCGTTCTCACCGTACTGGGCCTGGCGCTCGTCACCTGGCTGCCGGCAAGCCCCATCGCCGATGCACTGGGCCTCATGCCGCTGCCGACGAGCTTCTTCGCGCTGCTCATCGGCATCGTCTCTGCCTACATCGCGCTCACCCAGCTGGCAAAGCGCCGCTACATTGCCCGCCACGGCGAGCTGCTGTAGCAAGTAGACGGAAAACACCCTGCCAGCTGCCGTTGCCACTACCACAGCTGCCAGCGCCCCTGCCACTGCCGTTGCCTCTGCCGCCGCCGCAATCTATCCCCTCAGCAATTGCGGTGAAATAGTTCCTGTTTAAAGCCTCGTGACTTTAATTTAGGGACTATTCCACCGCAACTTATTGGAGGATTAGCTAGTCCTTGGGCGTCCAGGACCAGAAGAAGTTGATAAGGGCCACGCGCGAGGCGGTGCCGGTCTTCTTGTTGATCGAGGAAATGTGACGATAGAGCGTGGAACGCGAAAGGAAGAGCGTTGTGGCGATGTCCTGAACGCTCTGGTCCGAAACGACCAATACCTCAAGAATATCGCGCTCGCGCTCTGTAAGCCCAAAGGTGGCGACGAAAGCATCGAGGCGTTCATCGGACGTGAGCTCCGCTGCCTCCACGGGCTCGGGGTCGGAGCATGTGGGCGCAAGATCCCCACCAAGATCGTCGGTGGCAAGCGGCAGGCCATCCTGCATCACGGCATCATCGGCTCGTTGCCCCAACTGCCCCAGCAGCGTAATCGCAATGCCCACAAACATCACGAGCGCCGCACCGACCGCAGCCAGCACGTTTTGACTCGAGATGATCGCCACCGCCGGCGCCGTCACGAGCATCGAGCACACGTTGTTGACGACGCGACCCATGCACGGCCAAAAATATGACCAGCGCGCATAGAGCGAGACGGCGGCATATTTTGTGGTAAAGAACACCACGAAAAAGCCCGAGCCCAGATAAAAGATGATCGTGGCAGCAAGCTCGTTGCCGCCATTACCATCGACGATGAGCACAAAGAACGAAAGCGTGGACAGTATGGCGGCACATGTCATGCCGATATTCATATACGAGCGGCCGTGCAGGTCAAATAGTGCGCCAGCGACCAACGAGCTCACGACAAGCAGCAGGCGCGGCCAATCGCCCAAATCGACGGCTCCGACAGCATGCAGGGCCGTGAAGCCCGCGTTGAGAGCGGCGAATACGCTGGAAAGATACGCCGTCGCCACGGTCAGGCGAACTACGGCGCGACGGAATGCCGCCTTTGCCTCGGGATCGTCATGCCACTTGGCGCCATATTCCAGAGCATCTACCGAAAGCCCGGCAGCACTGGGTTCAAAGTTGGGATCGGACTCGTCGCGCAGCTTGGCGCGTCGGGCGCCGTGGAGCAACGCCACCTGCGCGATCGCACAGACGACCAGAACAGCCTGCTGAGGAATGCCGACAGGCATCACCATGTGGTTGAGAACCTGCACCAGAACGCCCATGGCATAGGAAAGTGCTGCGGCGCGCGCCAGGCAGGGCGTCTGCGCAAAACGCCGCGCAAGATTGGCATGGGCGGTCGATCCGCAATAGCCCAGGGCGCAGCACGCCACCAGGCCGCCGGCAATCACTACCTCAAACCGCACTGCCGTAATCATCAGCAGCAACGCCGATACCAACAGCACGCCCGTAATATCGCTCGTCGCATCGATCGTCTGGGGACGGCGATAGTACAGAAATGGGCGCACGAAAAAGCCAATCACGCTCGCGCCGACAACGATGCTCTCGTAGATGACGACCTCACTCGATGGCACGAACTCGGCTATGCGCACATCAAAAAGATACTCGCACGCCAAAAACGTGAAGAAGAACAGCGCCAGGCATATAATCTCCCGAATGCCCCGACGCAAATATGCAGTTGTGTCTCCCATGCCCCTCATGGTTAACCCCCAGCCGCTCAATTGTCTGGAAATCTATTTTAATAAAGAACCAGTCTCAATATCGAAGCCAGGCTCGAAATGCTGCCAATTCGACCCCAGCCGTCCACATCACGCCGCGATTTTGAGCCGCATGGACCAGAAGGGACGCGCGCGATCTCTAGCTCGGCCAGGAGTGTCTCCAACTACCACTCATTTAAGTACGTCCCCAATGAGTGCCTTCGACAAAGAGCGTCCCCCGCGACTAGTCGTTTAAGAACGTCCCCAATGACTAGTCAAAAATGGGCCATGTGTCCCAGTTGTGGAGACTCCTTGAGCCGTCTGGGTATCGCGAAGGATCGCGCACTCCCCCATCATCAAAAGTGACACACGCTACCAGTTGATGGGAGGCAGCC
>UQKV01000069.1 GCA_900541665.1 uncultured Collinsella sp. | reverse complement strand
GACGCGCTGGCGAGTCTGCCGCGCGAGGTATGGTCGAGCACGCTTTTGGCAGACGCCGACGCCGACCGCGTGCGCGACGTGCTCACGCAGATTCGCATTGGGCTTGAGCAGGGCTTTATCAACAACGGCCACTCGGCGGCGCTCGGTCGCGCGATGAGCTACAGCTCGCCTTCGGCCGTGGTGCGCGAGCAGCTCTCGGGCGTAGACTTCTACCTGTTCCTGCGCGATTTGCTCGACCACTTTGACGAGCGCCTGGACGGCCTGCGTGCCAAGCTTGCCGAGCTGGCAGGCCGCATCTTTGTGGCCGACGGCTGCCTGGCGAGCTTTACCGGCAGCGATGAGGACTTTAACGCGTACTGGGCCGCCGCGGGCGACCTGGGACTGGGCGCGGGCCACGGTGCCGATACCGGCCGCAACGCACTCGTGGTGCCGACGCCGTGCGACAGCCACGAGGCCTTTGTCATCCCCAGCGACATCTGCTTTGCGGCAAGCGCGTGCGACCCGCGTCGCTTAGGGCTTGACGTGACGGGCGCCTGGGCCGTGGCTGCCAACGCGCTCTCCTACGACTACCTGTGGAACGAGATTCGCGTGAAGGGCGGTGCGTACGGCTGCGGATTCCGCGCAGCCGGCGAGCGCCAGACGGCGTTCTACACCTACCGCGACCCGGCGGTCGATCCTTCGATTGAGCGCATGGAACGCGCGGGCGCATGGCTCGGCAGCTTTGAGCCCGACGAGGCCGCCTTCGAGGGCTTTATTGTGAGCTGCGTGAGCGGCATGGACGCGCCCGTGAAGCCGTACGCGCTCACCAAGCGCCGCAATACGACCTATCTGGCTGGGCTCGATCCGCACGCGCGCGAGGAGCGCCGCGCCCAGATGCTCGCGGCCACACCCGCTGAGCTGCGCGCACTTGGCGCCGATGTGACGCGCATCGCAGCCGCGTCGCCCACCTGCGTCTTTGGCGGCCGAGACGTCATCGCCAAGAGCAACGCCGGCTTTAACGTCGTCGACCTGATGGGCTAACCACAAAGGTAGATTTTTGGGACTTGCCTGAAAATCTACCTTTTTCTTTTCCGCTGCTTGGGCGGAGCAGCTCAGCCCGTCCTACCAGTTTGTCTCAATCTGTAACATCTAGGCAGCAATATCGGCTCCAGATGTTACAGATCGAGACGTTTCCGAATGGCGCCGGCCCTTTGTCTCAATCTGTAACATGTAAGTCCAATTTTGCCGAGTTACTGTTACAGATCGAGACAAACCGCCGCGAACAACCGCTCTTCGTTAAAACCACCACGAAGGTGTCCATGAACTGCCCCCTTCACGATGGTTTGCGTGGTGGTTTGGGTGTTTGCCCAGATAAAACCTGCCAAAATAAACCTGTCCCTATTTGGCAGGTTTGCTAGAGGAGGTTGGGATGGACAAGGCTGAGTTGCGGCGGGCGGTAATTGCTCGGCGCGATGCTCTTGATTTGGATGTGCGGGTGGCGAAGTCTGCTGTTGTCTGCGCGCGGCTGGTTGAGCTGTTGGATCACTTGGGTGCCGCGGCGCCGCACACCGTTGCCGCCTATGCCGCGATGGGTTCCGAAGTCGACCCTGCCGCGTTTGCCGCAGCGGCCGCCAAACGCGGCAGGCGCGTGGCCTATCCGTGCATGCTCTCGGCAACAGACGCCATGGCTTGTGGCCAGCGCATGTGCATGCGGGCAGTTGCCGCCGACGATGCGTCCGCGGCACCGTTTATCGCCCACCCCACGCGGGCCTTTGCGGCCACAGACATCGACAGTAGCCGCTTCCCTATCGTGCCTGCTGAGGCTCTCGACATGATTATCGTGCCGCTCGTAGCCTTCGACCGCGCCGGCGCGCGCCTGGGCCACGGCGGCGGCTGCTACGACCGCTACCTGCCCATGCTCTCGCCCGCATGTCAAATCATCGGCATTGCCTTTGACGAGCAGCGTGTCGACCACGTTCCCACCGACGCCCACGACCTGCCGCTACCCATCATCATCAGCGCCTAACGGCTGGCGCATCTCCCGACGGCCTAGTGCTCCTCGCCGGCGCGGGCCAGGTCGTAGGGCGTGGTCTGATAGACGTAGTAGTTGAGCCAGTTGGTATAGAACAGCTGAGCCTGGCTGCGCCAGACGTTGCGCGGCTCGGCGGTGGGGTCGTCGTTCGGGAAGTAATGCGCCGGCACCTGAGGGTTGAGGCCGCGCTTCACGTCGCGCTCGTACTCCAGACGCAACGTGTCGGTATCGTACTCGGGATGGCCAAATACAAAGAAGCGACGGCTGTCGGTCGACTTGACGATGTACAGGCCCACCTCGTCGGACACGGCCACAACCTCAAGCTGCGGCTCGGCCTCCACGTCCTCACGGCGCACATCGGTGTTGCGCGAATGCACGGCATAGAAACGGTCGTCAAAGCCGCGAACCAGCGGGCTTTGCGGCTTCACCAGATAATGCTCAAACACGCCGCTCGCCTTTGCCGGCAGGTCGTACTTCTGGATACCGTAATGATGGTACAGGCCGGCCTGCGCGCCCCAACAAATGTGCAGCGTAGAGTGCACGTGCGTGGTTGACCAATCCATGATCTGGCAGAGCTCGGGCCAGTAGTCGACCTCCTCGAACGGCATCTGCTCCACCGGCGCGCCCGTGATGATCAGGCCGTCGTAGTGGATGTCGCGGATGTCGTCGAACGTGCGGTAAAACGTCTCCAGGTGGCCGGCGCTCACGTGCGTGGCCTCGTGCGTTTTGGTGCGCAGCAGGTCCACCTCCACCTGCAGCGGCGTGTTGGAGAGCTTGCGCATGATCTGCGTCTCGGTGGCGATCTTGGTGGGCATGAGGTTGAGGATGAGCACACGCAGCGGACGGATGTCCTGGTGCAGCGCGCGGTACTCGGTCATGACAAAGATGTTCTCGCTCTCGAGCTGCGCGGCGGCAGGGAGGGCGTCGGGAATACGAATGGGCATGGATGCTCCTTACGAGTCAGTTGCAGCTATGGTACAACGACCGGCCCCATCCGCGCGAGCGCATCGCCCAGCGATGCCGCCAGCGGCCCAAATCACTCCAAAAGTAGAGATTAAGGCATGTCCCAAAATCTACGGCACTTTAGCCTAGCAAAGTAACAGCAGAACGCTACAATGGTTCGACGCGAAAAACTCGGCCGAAAGGATACATATATGTACCAGACGCGTAAGATCGGTGTGGTCGGCCAGGGCCACGTAGGAGCACATGTCGCCAACAGCCTGCTCATGCAGGGCATTGCCGATGAGCTGTACCTATGCGATATCAACGAGGCCAAGGTGACGTCCGAGGTCCAGGACCTGCGCGACTCCCTTTCGTTTGTCCCGTACAACACCAAAATCGTCAACTGCTACGACCACTACGAGGAGCTGGCCTGCTGCGACGTCATCGTCAATGCCGCCGGCAAGGTCGCACTGGCCGCTGGCAACCGCGACGGCGAGCTGTTCTTTACCACCGACGCCGCCCGCACCTTTGCCAAGCGCATCGTCGACGCCGGCTTCAACGGCATCTTCGTGAGCATCTCCAACCCCTGCGACGTCGTGTGCACCGAGCTGTGGCACCTGACCGGCTACGATCCCAAGAAGATCATCGGCTCGGGCTGCGGTCTGGATTCCGCCCGCCTGCGCACCGAGATCTCCAAGAAGGTCGGCGTGAGCCCCAAGTCCATCGACGCCTACATGATCGGCGAGCACGGCTTTAGCCAGCTGGCAGCGTTTAAGGCCGCGACCATCGCCGGCAAGAGCCTCAACGAGCTTCAGGCCGAAAACCCCGACAAGTACGCCTTCGACCACATGGAGATCGAGGAGCTTGCACGCAAGGGCGGCTATGTGACCTACCAGGGCAAGCAGTGCACCGAGTACGCCGTCGCCAACTCCGCCGCGCGCGTCTGCGCCGCCGTGCTTCACAACGAGCACGCCGTGCTTTCCGCCTCCACGCTCATGACCGGCCAGTATGGCGAGGAGGGCATCTTTACCTCCCTGCCGTGCGTGATCGGTGCCGAGGGCGTCGAGGAGGTCTACACGCTGGACCTGTCCGAGCACGAGCTCGAGGGCTTCCACAAGAGCTGCCAGCACATTCGCGACAACATCGCCCAGCTCGACTGGTGGGACGCCGAGGCCTACGACGCAAAGTAGGCCGCTGGCTGCCGCAACCTTGCGAATCTAAACGCGATGCCAAGCGGGCCGCGCCGGAAATCCCCGGCGCGGCCCGCTTTTTTGACTCACGCAGTGCCCTTGCGAATCGAAGGCGAATACTTTTCCGCGAAGTGAACGAGCAAAAACGAGCCCCCGAAGCATCGACACTTTTCAGACGCCGTTTCCTGCGGTTTCGCCGAGTTTTTCCTGCGGTTTTGCCGTCAAAAAGTGTGGATGCTTCGGGGGTCCAAAATAGGTCGTTCACTTCGCGGAAAAGTATTCACCTTCGTTTTCGCGCAGACACGAATCCGGCCGCCACAACGCAAAACGGGGCCTGCGCGCAGCGCAGACCCCGTCAAAAAAGATAAATCCCAGTGCCTAGTACCGCTCGATGCCCATGTAGCGACGAACCTCGGGGCTGTGGTCGAAGACCTTGCCGCGGGCGGCGCGCAGCTCGCAGCTCATGTTGTAGAAGAAGATCGGCTCCAGGAACGAACGCACGCTGGCAGGCACCTCGCCCACGCCGTACTCAAGCGCGTCGAGCACCATAATCGTATCGGTGTGCGTGTTGAGGAACGCAAGAGCGCGCTCCTCCATGGGGCGGCACTCGCCGGCACCAAGCTGCACAAAGTAGAACACGCCGGGCTCGGTGGCCTCGAACGGGCCGTGGAAGTACTCGCCGGAGTGGATGTAGCAGCAGTGCTGCCATTGCATCTCCATGAGCGAGCAGATCGCCATGGCGTAGGTCTGGCTAAAGTTGGGGCCGGAGCCCAGGATATAGAAGAACTTGTGCTGCTGGCAGAGCTCGGCAAAACGGGCGCCCAGCTCGGCGTTGACCTTCTCGCGGGCAGCGGGCAACAGGGCATCCATCTGCTTAAGACCGGCATACATGTCGGCAAGCGCCTCGTAACCCTCCTGCTGGTCGAGCAACTCGGCAGCCATCAGGGCGCCGATACCCTGAGGCACCTCGGCCTGCGGCACGCCCTCGCCCCAGGGGTAGACCCAGGTGGTCCACTTGCCGTTGTCGATCTTGGAGCCCTCGCAGTCGGTGAGGGCAACGACCTCGGCGCCGGCGGCCAGCGCCATCTCGCAGCCGTCGACGACCTCCTGCGTGTTGCCGCTGTGGCTGCAGGCAATAACGAGCGACTTCGGCCCTAGGCTCTTGGGGGCCATCAGGCAAAACTCGCGTGCCGTGTAGACCGTCGAAGTAAACGTAGTGGCCTCGCGCTTGAGCAGCTCGTTGGCCGGCATCAGGTCAATCATCGAACCGCCGCAGGCGATCCAAAAGACATTCTCAATCTTGCCCTTGCGCTCGATAATTTCCTGAATCAGATCGTGTGCATTCATGGTGATGCCCCTCCTTGTGCGGCGGTTTTGAACGACGACAGCTCGTACCTGCGGTCGTTCTATGTTGTCCTATTTATAACACGTGTAATAACGCCCGTGAAGTCATTTCACCAAAGTTGTTCTATGTTGTTCTATCTGTGGACGTTAGATGTCGAAGACGTAGCGCGAGCCCACGATCTTTTGGCGGCCGAGCAGTAGAGGGCGCCCACCAGCGTCGGCAAAGTACGCCTCCATATAGAAGAGCGGCTCACCGACCGGCACCTCCAGCAGCGGGGCCGTCTGGGCATCGGCAAGCGCAATCTCCACGGTGCAGGGGTCGGACTTGAGCGGCGCGCGACCCGAATGCTCGGCAACGAGCGCAAAGATGGAATTGTCCGTGAGGTCCTTGTCGGCAAGCGTCTGCAGGTAGGGATGGTCGGCGAGCACAAAGGCGTTGTTCTCGAGCATGACAGGGATGCCGTCGGCTGTGCGCACGCGTTCGACCACGATAAGCTCGCAGCCGGGTTCCACGCCAAAGAACGCCGCATCCTCGTGCGTCGCCGCGACCACCGTGCGCGACACCAGGCGCGCACCCGGCACCATGTCGTTGGCAGCACAACCCTCAGTAAAGCTCTGGACGTCACCCTTCTGGCGAATCTTGCGCTTGAGCTTGGGCGCACACACAAAGGTGCCCCTCCCCTGCTGGCGGTTGAGATGCCCCGCACGCGACAGCTCCTCGATGGCGCGACGCACGGTGACGCGCCCCACGCCGTAGGACTTCGCGAGCTCCATCTCGGAAGGAATGCGCGAGCCGGCAGCGTACACGCCGCGCGCGATCTCGCCCTTTAGGTCGTCCATAACCTGCTGGTACAGCGGCACGGCGGACACGTCAGTACGGTCGGTCTTGCTATCGAAAGCCATCGTTACGCTCCATCCCGCGCATGCTCGGACTCAAACTCTTCAATCGCCGCCATAAACTGCTCGCCAAAGGCGTCGGCCTTTTTCTCGCCAATGCCGTTGACCTGAATCAGCTCGTCGCGCGTCTGAGGGCGCAGGCGGCACAGGCCGCGCAGGGCCTTGTCGGAAAAGACCATGTACGGCGCCATCTCCAGCTCCGTCGAGATCTCCTTGCGGAGGGCGCGCAGGCGCTCGAACAGCTCGGCATCGTCGCCCACGCGCGGGCGCTGATCCAGCTCGGCCTCCTCGCGCAGCAGATCGACGGCGCGGCGGGCGCGGGCCGAGGCCTTGCGCTTGGACGCGCGACGCTTAACGGTAAAGGCAAACGCCTCGTCCTCGACCTCGCCGGCACGCGGACCCAGTCCCACGACCGGGTACTGCCCCTGCGAGGTGGCCAGATAACCGCGGCCGCACAGCTGGCCGATGATGTCCTTGATGCGCCCGACCGATTCGCTCGACAGCTCACCGTAGCCGCGGTCCTCGTCCAGATGCATCTGGCGAATGCGCTCGGTGTTGCCGCCGTGAAGCACATCGGCGATGAGCGACTTGCCAAAGCGCATGGGACGCGTGGCCACATAACGCACGGCGGCGCGGGCCATATCGGTGACGTCCTCGACCTCGAACTGCGTAAGGCAGTTACTGCAGTTGCCGCAGCCCTCGGCGTCGTCTGCCGTGCCGCCCGCGGCGGCTGCCGCATGCTCGGCCGCGGCTTCGTCGCCAAAGTAGCGCAGCATGTATTCGCGCAGGCAGCCGGTGGTATTGCAGTAGCCCTCCATCTGGCTGAGCAGGCGATAACGGTTCTGGAGCGCCCACGCGCGCTGCTCGTCATCGAGCGCCTCGTCGGCAGCATCGCCGCAATCGATCAGAAAGCGGCGCATGCGAAAATCGTTACCGTTCCACAGCAAGTGGCAGCTGGCCGGGTCGCCATCGCGGCCAGCGCGGCCCGCCTCTTGGTAGTATGCCTCGATGCTCTCGGGCACGTTGTTGTGAATCACGTAGCGCACGTTGGGTTTGTCGATGCCCATGCCAAAGGCGTTGGTGGCAACCATCACCTGAATGTCGTCGTCGATAAAGGCACGCTGGCTCTGGCGGCGGGCGTCGTTGCCCATGCCGGCATGGTAGCGGCCAACGCGAATGCCGCTGGGGCCCAGCGCCTCGGCAAGCTCGCCTGCCAGCGCGTCGACCGTCTTGCGGGTCGAGCAATACACGATGCCGCTCTCACCCGAATGCGCGACCACGTAGTCGCGCACCCACGCGGTCTTGGCCTTGTCGCCCATCTCTTCGCAACCAAAGTAGAGGTTCTTGCGATCGAAGCCCGTCACCACGGTCGCCGGGTTTTGCAGGTCGAGCATCTGCTGAATGTCCGCGCGCACGCGCTCGGTCGCCGTGGCAGTAAACGCCGCCACGATGGGGCGCTGCGGCAGGGAATCGATAAACTCGCGAATCTGCAGGTAGGCGGGACGGAAATCCTGGCCCCATTGGCTCACGCAGTGAGCCTCGTCAATGGCCACGAGCGGAACGCCGATACCGCCTTCGGCCGCAGCTTCCTGCGCAAAGGCTAAAAAGCGCGGCTCGAGCAGGCGCTCGGGCGCCACATACATAAGCTGGTAGCGGCCCTCGCGCGCCCGCTTGAGCACGGTGTTTTGCTGGGCCGGCGTAAGGCTGGAGTTGAGATAACTGGGGCGCGCACCCGCCGCGAGCAGCGCGCGGGTCTGGTCCTCCATAAGCGACAGCAGCGGACTCACCACAAAGGTGATGCCGGGCAGCATGAGCGCGGGCACCTGGTAGCAAATAGACTTGCCGGCGCCCGTGGGCATAACGCCGAGCGCATCGCGACCGGCAAGAATCGCATCGACCATGCGGTCCTGTCCCGGGCGAAACGAGGTGTAGCCAAAATAGGCGCCGAGCGTGTCGAGCGCCATCTGCTGCATGCTATCGGTCATGGTTTCCTAACGTCCAAGTCATCTGCCGCCGATTATACGCCGCCACGCGGACCGCTGCCGTACGGCTGTCAGCCACGCTCATTCTGCGGGTAGTCATTGGGGACGTTCTTGAATGCCCAGTCGTTTAAGAACGTCCCCAATGACTAAGGAGTGTCCCCAGATGCCAGCACAAAAGGAACGTCCCCAAGTGCCGGCCCAGCAACGCCGATGTTTTATCTCTTGACAAGCACGGAAACGTCGCTGGTTGAGCATAAGTCAGCGAAAACGCCCCTAAGCGAGCAAGGTGACGTGAAAGAGGAGGGAAGCGTACTTCGGTACGCGACCGACGATTGAACGTCAGATTGCCGCTTAGGGGCGTTTGCAGCGTCGACCGGTCCGCCGTTCGTTAGAACGGCGGAACCAAAGGCGCAGCGTCGAGCCGTTGCGCGGTTTGGAAAACCGCGCAACTAGAGCTACATCACCATGACGTAACGGCTACCCACGTAGTACTGTTTGCCGAGCAAGACCGGCTCATCGTTGGGACCGGTAAAGCCGGCACGCAGATTGAGCAGCGGATCGTGCGGAGCAATGCCCAGCTCGGCCACCTGCTCGGCGTTAGCTCGAACGGCCTCGACCGTACGGTAGCCAACCGAGACAATCGGGATTCCGCCAACACGCTCGACCTCGGCAAAAATAGACTTGTCCTCAAGATCGGCCGTCAACAGCTCGCGGTAGGCATCAAACGGCACAAAGATGTTCTCCTCAAAGATGGGTTCGCCGTCGGCCGTACGCACGCGCTTGATATGCAGCAGCAGCGCATCCTTCTGCAGGCCAAAGAACTCCATCTCGTTTTGGCGCGCCGGAACGATCTGGCGATCGATCACGTGCGCACCGGCCTTCATGCCGTTGCCGGCACACAGCGCGGTAAACGTCTGCAGCGTCGAAGCGTGGAACTGGCGGTTGAT
>UQKV01000068.1 GCA_900541665.1 uncultured Collinsella sp. | reverse complement strand
ACAGTCCTGCTCACGACGGAGGCCACATTAAGTGGCCTCCTGTTCGTGCGGAACTCGCGATAAACTTAACCCCCGCACCCCTCGCGCGGCGGGCAACCGTCGTTGGACTTATCACTGACACCAATAAACCGCTTGCATATCGTCTGTTGGCCTGGCACGGTACAATGCTTGTAGCTTTAAATTTATAAATTAGTGGGGTTATCGATGGCAGAATCTCGTGCGGAGCGTAGGGCTCGTCGTGCTTTAGTGGAGGCGGCTGAGGGGTCGAAGGAGGAGAAATCTTCTACGAAATCCAAGTCTTCTAAAGCTGCAAAAAGCAAGTCGGCTAAGGCCAAGCGTCCCGGCTCTCGTCGGAACGAGGATAAGGCATCTCAGACTCGCTCCAAGCGCTCGCATAAAGATCGGGTTTCGTCTGCGCGTAAGGCTGTGGACCCCAAGTCTCCCTGTTCGATCATGAAAGCTTGCGGTGGGTGTACGGCGCTCAATCGTCCTTATAAGAAGCAGCTCGCCGCCAAGCAGGCCGCCATGGAGGAGCTTTTTGCTGCTCTTTGCGAGCGCGAGGGTATTAGCGTCGACCCCATTCGCGGTATGGGAGTCACCCTGGGCGACCCGGGCAAATATCCTGCGCCGCGTGGCTTTCGTCATAAGGCTGCCACTCCCTTTGCTCCCGGTAAGGAGGGCGCCGTCCGTTGCGGTTTCTTTGAGCGCGGCACACACAAGATCGTTGCCGTACCCGAATGCCCCGTCGAGGCACCGGGCGCCCGTCAGATTCTCAACGGCATCGCACGCGAAGCTGAGCGGCTGCATATTCCCGCCTTTAATGAGGACAAGCATCTTGGTTTGCTTCGCTATGCCGTCGTCCGCTGCGGTTGGCGTACCGACCAGGTCATGGTCACGCTCGTGACCGCTCAGCGCGACTTGCCGCATGCGCAGGAGTTCTTTGAGGCTGTCGCCGCGCTCAATCCGCACATCGTCACCGTCGCCCAAAACATCAACGGACGTCCCGGCAACGCCATCCTCGGCGAGGAAACCCGCATTGTATATGGCGCCGAGTGCATGCGCGACCAGCTGCTCGGCTGCGAGTTCGATATCTCCCCCACCGCGTTCTACCAGACCAACCCGCAGCAGACCGAGCTGCTCTATCAGCTCGCGATTGACGGCATGGACCTGCAGCAGGGCGACGTACTCATGGATGCCTATTGCGGTAGCGGAACTATCGGCCTGTGCGCAGCCAAAGCCGCCCAGGACAAGGGCGTCGGCATTATGCTGCTTGGCGTGGAGCGCAACCACGCCGGCATTGCCGACGCACGTCGTAATGCCGAGCTCAACGGCCTCACCCGCAGCGCTTGGTTTATGGCTGACGATGCCACCGACTACATCCTAGATGCCGCCGACAACAACGAGCGGGTCGATGTCCTTTCCATCGATCCGCCGCGCGCCGGCTCTACCCCCGAGTTCCTCGAAGCTGCCTGCGCGCTTAAGCCGCGCCGCATCACCTATATCAGCTGCAACCCCGTGACTCAAGAGCGTGACCTGCATCAGCTTCTCGACGGAGGCTATCGCCTGCTCAAGATCACGCCCGTCGACATGTTTCCTCACACCGACCACACCGAAACCGTAGCGGTCCTCGAACGCCGCTAACCAACCTCAGTAGATTTTTGGGACAAGAAAGGGGGCGACCCGTCTGGGCCGCCCCCTTCGCTTGGTTTATAAATTCCGCTACATCCCCTTGCACAGGTCGCACACGCCGGCTGCCGCCATCTCGCGCAGCAGCGTCTCGCGATCGCGCGTCACGATCAGATCCAACGGGAAGTGAATCTCGTCGAGCATCTTGCAAGCGTAATCGAGCTTACCAATTGCCATGCCAATGTGCGCATCGGTCGAAACGCCAATGCCCACGCCCAGCTCGGCGCAGCGCTCGGCGATCTTGCGGCATACGGCCCAATGCTCAGTGTCGACACCGTGTTCAAGACTATGGTTGTTGATCTCAATAATCTTGTGCTTGGACTTAGCTGCCAACAGCACCTCGTCGATATCGAACGGCACGCCCGAACGCCCCGTGTGACCCAGCATGAACACCTTGGGGTGCTCCAGGGCATTGATATACATCTCGGTCGTCTGGGCCAGCGTCGCGCCCTCGGCAATCTGCGGATTATGCACGCTTGCAACCAAATAATCCAAATTACGCGTAACCAAATCGAACAGCGAATGCTGACGGCTGTACGAATCGCCGGCAATATCGAGCGTGACAAGAGTGTCCTCGCCAAACAGGCTTCCGTCCAGCGAAACGATATCGGCCTCGGCACCACGCAGCACCAGCACGCCGCTCCAAATGCGCGGCCAGATATCCTGGTTGATAAAGAACTGGTAACTGCGCAGGTCATTGGGGCAAGCCGTAACCATAGAGCTCAAATGGTCGGCAGATCCGAGCACCTGCAGACCACGCTCTGCCGCCCAGTACACATTCTCCTCAATGGTCGAATATGCATGCGCAGAGAACATCGTATGGGTATGAATGTCACAAGAAAGCAGGTAGGGCATCAGGTCTCCTTATCTGGCACGGCCGTCGCTTATATTCATTGTACGCATAGCCTTCGATAGTCGTAAAACCACTCCATCCCAAAGACACAACGTCCATGACAACGGGGTCCGGCTTAACACCAAACCCCGTTTCACGTAAAACATTGTAGGCAGAGCGCTTTACTTTTAACGATACTCGTCCGCCAACTGTTTCCAAGCGGGTAGCGAATTGACAATCGTTTCGTAGCTCACGCAATAGCCCAGGCGGAACCAACCCGGCATACCAAAGCTGTCCGAGGGAACCGCAAGCAACTCATACTTCTTTGCGCGCTCACAGAACGCATTCGCATCGGGCTCCAACGCTTTCACCCATAGGTAGAACGCGCCATCCGGCTCAACATAGGTGTAGCCATACTCCGCTAGTGCGTCGGTAAGCGCGGTGCGGTTGCGCGCATAGGCCTCGACATCGCTCGGCTCATCGATGCAATCGATGATTACGCGCTGGAAGAGTGCCGGTGCGCATACAAAACCCAGCGTACGGGCAGCGCCCGCAACAGCCGGCATCAGACGGGCAGCCTGCGGATTGGCGTTGGGAACCAAGATCCACCCCACGCGCTCACCCGGCAGCGACAGCGACTTGGAATACGAGTAGCACACGATGGTGTGCTCGTAGATCGAGGGCACCCAAGGCACCTCGGCACCGTACACGATCTCGCGATACGGCTCATCCGAGATGAGCATAATCGGATTCTCGGGATCGCGCTGAGCGTTGGCCTCGCGCAGAACATTGGCCAGTCGCGTCAGCGTGTCGCGCGTATACACGGCGCCGGTCGGGTTATTCGGCGAGTCGATGATGACGGCAGTCGTCTTATCGGTAATCGCCTTGAGCACGTTGTCCACACTCAGCTGGAACGTATCTTCATTGGCAAGCGCCTCAACACACGTACAGCCGGCTTTCTCAATCCACACGCGATACTCCGGGAAGTACGGTGCAATGACGATAACCTCATCGCCCGGGTTCGTAACGGCGTTGAGCGTGCAGGTGAGCGAAGCCGCGGCGCCCACGGTCATAAAGACATCCTTGCCCTCATAACTCGTACCAAAGCGGCGGTTGAGCGACTCAGCCACGGCGGTACGGCACTGCGGCAGGCCCGGTGCGGGCGTGTATCCGTGCAGCTGGTCACTCGGCAGCTCCAAGGCCTTCTTAATGGACTCCGCCACGGCAGCGGGCGCCGGAACGCTCGGGTTACCCAGCGAAAAATCGAATACATTTTCCGCACCAATCTGCGCCTTGCGCTCAAGGCCATAGCTAAAAATCTCGCGGATGATGGAGCTTTCCGCACCGCGAGCATACATAGTTTCGTTGATCATCTGTTCCCCTTTCACATAGGCGCTATTGTACGCTTTAGCCGAGCAAAGTGCCGCAGCAATGTTGATTGGGGACAGACTTAAATGCGTGAAAACGCTCATTTAAGTCTGTCCCCAATCAACAGACGGCCCCATATCGCTCAAAAGAAAAAGCCCCCGCAGGTTTCCCCGCAGAGGCTTTCGCCACAAAGACTATTTGTCGGCGTCGGTGTCGGCATCGGCATCGACGACGGCATGGTCATCGTCAGCATCATCGGATGCGGCTTCGGCATCCTCCTGCATGGCCGCCTGCGCAAAGGCCGCGGCATCAGCCGCCAGCTCCTCCTCGCTCATGCGAGGCGCGCGCTTCTTGGTCGGCATGCCGGCCGCCTTGGCATTGCGCTCCTCCTTGGCCGCCAGGATATCGCCCTCGCGCTCAAGGTACGCATCCCACTCGTTGTCGAGCAGGGCGTTCACGGCGTCGCCTTCGACGGTCTCGCGCTCAAGCAGCACCTTCGCCATCAGATCGAGCTGATCGCGACGGGCATCCAAAATCTCGACCGCACGACGATGGGCTTCGCGCATGATGCGCTGAACCTCGATATCGATGCGGCGTGCCGTCTCCTCGGAGTAATCCTGGTGATCGGCGTAATCGCGACCAAGGAACACCTGATGCTGCGCCTCGCCAAACACTTGCGTGCCCAGCTCCTCGCTCATACCCAGGCGCGTGACCATCTCGCGCGCCATCTTGGTCGCGCGCTCCAGGTCGTTGCTCGCGCCCGACGTGATGTCGTCGCACATGAGCTCCTCGGCAACGCGACCGCCCAAGAACACGGCAAGCTCGTCGAGCATCTCGTTCTTGGTCTTGAGGAAGTGATCCTCCTGCGGAAGCTGCAGCGTGTAACCCAGAGCCTGGCCGCGGCTGACAATCGAAATCTTGTGAACCGGATCGGAGTGCTCCAGGATGTGGCCCACCAGGGCATGGCCGCTCTCGTGGTAGGCAATCGTAGTGCGCTCGGCTTCGGTCATCACGCGACCCTTGCGCTGCGGTCCGGCAATCACGCGCTCCATCGACTCCTCGACCTCGTCCATCGAGATCACGGAACGATGGCGGCGAGCAGCCAGCAGCGCAGACTCGTTGAGCAGATTTGCCAGATCGGCACCGGTAAAGCCAACGGTCATCTGGGCGAGCTTCTCAAACTTAACGTCCTCGTCCATCGGCTTGTTCTCGGCATGCACGCGCAAGATCTGCTCGCGGCCCTTCACATCCGGACGGTCGACCGTAACCTGACGGTCAAAACGGCCGGGACGCAGCAATGCCGGATCCAGGATGTCAGGACGGTTGGTCGCAGCGATCAGGATGACCGACTCGCTCTCCTCAAAACCGTCCATCTCGACCAACAGCTGGTTGAGCGTCTGCTCGCGCTCGTCGTGACCGCCGCCCAAGCCGGCTCCGCGCTGACGTCCCACGGCGTCGATCTCATCGATGAAGATGATCGACGGGGCCTGGGACTTGGCCTCCTTAAAGAGGTCACGCACACGGCTGGCGCCGACACCTACGAACATCTCGACAAAGTCGGAACCCGAGATGCTAAAGAACGGCACGCCCGCCTCGCCGGCAACAGCCTTGGCCAGCAGCGTTTTACCGGTGCCCGGAGGGCCAACCAGCAACACGCCACGCGGGATCTTGGCGCCCAGCTTGCGATAGCGATCCGGATCGCTCAAAAAGTCACGGATCTCCTCGAGCTCCTCGACTGCCTCGTCCACGCCGGCAACGTCTTCAAACTTGACCTTGGGGCGTGTGGCCTCGTTGGTCTTGGCGTTGGTCTTGCCAAACTGCATGTTCCTGTTGTTGGCGCCCATCATCTGGCGCATAAAGTAGAACATGATGGCGATAAGGGCGATCGTCGGAAGCACACTCATCGCCAAGTCGCCCCAAAAATCGGGATCGTTGGTGTTGACGATGTACTTGGTATCGGGGTGCTCCGCCATGAGCTCGGCAAGCGAATCGGAGCCGACATAGGTCGAAGAGAAGCTCTTGAGCTCGCTCGTATCGCCCTTGTCCTTCTTCGTCTTCCAGTAATGACCCGTCACGCTTCCGTCTTGAACCGTATAGGTCAGATCTTCGACGCGATCCTGCTTGATGGCGCTCACCATCTCGCTCGTCGCGAGCTTAACGGTATTGCTGGAATTGGCAAAGCCGGAGCCCATGTTAAAGAAGGCGTAGCCCAGAAGCGCGCAAGCCAAAATAAAATACAGCCAGCCCGTACGCGTGGGCTTCTTGCCTCCGGGCATCCCCGGGATCTTTGGGTCCCGGGGAGTCTGGGAATTGTTATCGTTACGGTCGTCGGGCATCTTACGAATAAACCTCCGGTTTCAAAATGCCCAGATACGGAAGGTTACGATAGCGCTCGGCATAGTCGAGGCCGTAGCCCACCACAAAGGCATCGGGGCAATGGGTTCCAACATACTTGGGCGTGATGGCCGAGACGCGGTCCTCAACGTCCTTCCACAGGAAGGCGGCGACCTCCAGAGAAGCGGGCTTGCGGCTCTCGAGGTTCTTCATCAGATACTTGAGCGTCAGGCCCGAGTCCAGAATGTCCTCGACGATCAGCACGTCGCGACCGCGGATGTCGATATCCAGGTCCTTAATGATACGCACGATACCCGAGGACTTCACACCGTCGCCATAGCTCGAAACAGCCATGAAATCGATGTTGGTCGGCAGCTCGATCTTACGCATCAGGTCGCCCATAAAGACCACGGCGCCGCGCAGGACCGCAATCAGCACCAGATCCTTACCCGCGTAGTCGCGAGTAATCTCCTCGCCCAGGCGAGAGACGATACCGTCGATATCCTCCTGCGTGAACAGAACCTTCTCGATATCCGGATGTTGAGAAGCCATGACAACCCTTTCTTGTGCTTATCGCCCACACACCGCCGTATGGACGCGAACTTCACATTTTAGCAGCGCACGGGGTATATTTTCCAGCCCGTACGCCATCAGCGCGGGAATACCGTCAACGTCGCACAGAATAGCTGGCGTGGGACGCTATTCCGCATCGACCACGCGGAGCAGATATGCCACGCGCGTTGCGGCCGTGCACTTAAAACGCTCGTCCGCGCGAACTCCGGCGACCCACACCACGGCGCCCCCCGGCGCCGTCCTCACCATGGGCACGCCGGCGCGCTCGGAAACGGGAATGCGAGCCTCACCTAGCAAGTCGGATACTTTCTTGCTTCGACCACTCATCCCTAACGGGCACATCACGTCTCCCGGTGCGGGACCGTCCACCCACAGGCGCGCCAATCGCGCCTCGGCAGGGATCTCGCCACGCGAGCCCGCCAGGATCCGCTCACTATCGCTGTCGGCAAAACCCAGGGCAGCCGCGTCTACCAAAGCTGTCACTTCCCCGGCAGCTGCAAGCTCACGGGCGCGGCGCACGATATCGCATCCCGGCTCAACGGCCATCGGTTCTGTGACCAGCATACGTCCCCCGCCCAACGGCAAACGACCGGGTACGGTAACCCAGTCCGCGACCAGGCCCTCGCGAGCCGCCGGCGCCTTGAACGCCAGCATGCCAAACTCAATGCGTGCGTCAATCCCCGCCGGAAGCGTGACCGAGCCGGCGCCCTCGGCAACGCAGGAAAGGACTCGCTCCACATGTCGCATCTCTGGACGAGCGTCCGGATCGATGCGCTTAATCGCCAGTCGCACGATGCGCCGCGCGATTACCACCTCGGCCGCAGCAAGGCGCCTGGCATCGAGCACCAGCGCGCCCGCCGCCTCCTTACGCAGGCAGCTTCGAAACGCCTGTGCCGAAAGCTGAGACAAAAACGCGTCCTCATCGCCTAAGATCTCGCAGGCGGCGCCAATCGTCTTGCAGACGCTCGCGTTGCGCTGCGCCACCACCGGCATCACTCGATGGCGCACGTAGTTTCGCAGATACGAGATATCCTCATTGCTCTCGTCTTCACGCCACGGCTGACCATGTACCTGTAGATAGCCCACGAGCTCGCCATGAGTTAGGTCGAGCAAGGGACGCACCACGATATTCCTCCGGCGAGGAATGCTCGATAGGCCAGCGGGCCCCGAACCCTTAATCGCGTTCATCAAAAACGTTTCCGCGCGATCCGAAGACGTGTGCGCGGTGCAGATACGAGCCGCCGTTCGCGGTGCCCCCGTCTGGGCGCAGAGCTCGCGAACATACCTCCGCGCCGCGGCATAGCGCACCTCGCGGGCCGCGGCCTCAATATTGCCCGACTCCCCATCAAAATAAGCGTGCTCCACGCACAGCGGTAAACCATATTTCGCGCAGAGCTCACGCACAAAGGCCTCGTCGCCATCGGACGCCTTGCCGCGCAGATGATGGTTTACATGCAGCACATGCAGGCGCTCGCGAGCAATGGGGGCAACACCGCGTCCGTCTTGGATATCCAGCTTTGATGTGCACGCCATAAGAAGCAGTGCCGTCGAGTCCGCGCCGCCTGATACCATGAGCACGACAGGAGCAGCCTGCTGCCTCGTCCGGGTCTCATCGACTGCCCCAGGCACGGCATGGTGTCCATAATGCTGAGATACCGTAGGCATTTGCTTCCTCCTCTATTCGTCCGCACCCATTGTATCCTTTGGAATCTTATGTCTCGTCTGCACCTTCATATCCTCGGCAGTGGCTCTAAAGGCAACTGCGCACTCATCGAGGGCCCGCAGGGGCTCATTATGGTCGATGACGGACTGTCTCGCCGCGAGACATTAAAGCGCATGGCAGAACTGGGGCTCTCGACAGACAACGTCTCGGCTCTTCTCATTACTCATGAGCATAGCGATCACATCAAGGGCCTCGATGTCTGGTGCAAGCACTGGCACGGCCCCCTCTTTGCCAGCAGGGGCACTCTTTCGAACAAAGAAAATCTTTCGCATCTGCCTGTCGAGGAATTCGATCCCGGCGACGCCCTATCCATTGCCGGCATCCACGTGCAAACCTACTCAACATCACACGATGTCATCAATCCAGTCGGTTATCGATTCGACGCCCTCGATGATTCCATCGGCTTTGCCACCGACACCGGAGAGCTATCGAGCCAAGCCATGAACACCCTCAAAGATTGTCGAGTCCTCGCGCTCGAAAGCAACCATGATGTGACCATGCTGCGCGAGGGAGAATATCCCCGCTTTCTTCAGGAGCGCATCCTGTCTGCAAGGGGACACCTCTCCAATGGCCAAGCCGCCGAAGCCGCGCGCGCACTTGTTACCGATCGCACCGAACAGCTCATTGCCATGCATATCAGCCAAGATAACAATCGTCCGAGCCTTACCGTCAAAAGCTATGCCAAAGCTCTGGCCGCAACCCTGGATGACGAGGTCGGCAGCTCCGCAACCCTTCTCCAAGGATCGCGAAAACTCTCGATACGCCCTGCGAGTCAGTATCAGCCGGCAACCATTCAATAGACTGTCCTAGACAGCAAAAGGGGCCGAGAATCGCTTCCCAGCCCCTTTTGCTGTCTTTTAATAGCGCAGAACACCAACGAAGTTAGGGCTTATAGGACAAAATGTGTGTCCCGATAGAACATCCGTTTCCATCCATTAATC
>UQKV01000067.1 GCA_900541665.1 uncultured Collinsella sp. | reverse complement strand
CCGGTCGACGCTGCAAACCCGCCAGAGCGGCAATCTGCCTTTCAACTGCGGCGGCGTGACCAGAAGGTCAATGCCGCCTTGTTTTAAGGCACCTTGCTCGCTCTGGCGGGTTTTCGCTGTCATTGTCAAAACATCGACGTGGTCATTGGGGACGTTCTTGTTTGACTAGTCGTTTAAGAGCGTCCCCAATGACTACACTCAAAAACGGCGCCCGTCGGCGATGTTGCCGGCGGGCGCCGTTGTCGTGTGGGCGGTTATGTCGTGTGGACTGCCGTTGAGCGTTCGGGTCTGTGCTCTACAGTGAGTCGATAAAGCGCTGTTGGGCGGCGCGGCCGGCTTCGTCCCACTTAAAGACGCCGGCGTTGTCGAGCACGTGGCCAAACACCACGCCGACCTCCTCGTGCAGGATATCGATGGCGTTGTCCGCCGTAAGCTCGTCGGAACGGCGGGCATAGACATCCTCGGCCCACGCGGCATGGCTACGGCAAAGATCATCGCCCTCGAGCGCGCCGGCAAGGTCGTAGCTGGCATCCGCCTTGGCCGCCAGCAGGTGCTCGCGGACAGCGCCGAGCTCGGGAACCAGGCGCGGCGGAAGAATGGCCAGGCCCATAACCTCGATCAGGCCGATGTTCTCCTTCTTAATGTGGTGATACTCGGCATGCGGGTGGAAAACGCCCAGCGGATGCTCGTCGGTCGTGATGTTGCAGCGAAGCGCCAGGTAGGCCTCGTAGATCTCGCCGCCGGCGTTGCCGCGGGAGTCGACGCGGCGGATGACGGGCGTCACGGTGTTGTGCGCTACGCCGTCGGCCGTGTGCGCGACGACGCCAACCGACTCATCGGTCCACTCGCGCCAGGCGAGGATAATCTTCTCGGCAGCGTCGAGCAGCTGAGCGCGGTCATGCGAGCGCAGGCGCAGCACCGAGAGCGGCCACTGCAGCACGGTACCGCTGACCTGGTCAAAACCGGGCACGCTAAACTGCAAGACCTCGGCGGCATGCATCATGGGGAACTCGTGTGCGCCACCCTGGAAGTGGTCGTGCGACAGAATCGAGCCGCCCACGATGGGCAGGTCGGCGTTGGAGCCGATAAAGTAGTGCGGGAACAGGTCCACAAAGTCGAGCAAACAGGAGAGGCTCTTGCGATCCACGTGCATCGGACGATGCTCGGAGCTCATGGCAATGCAATGCTCGTTAAAGTACGCGTACGGGCTGTACTGGAAGCCCCAGCGCTCGCCGTCGAGCTGGATGGGGATAACGCGCAGATTCTGGCGGGCGGGGTGAGCGCCGCCGTCGGCTGCGGCGGAGCGTCCGGGGTAGCCCTCGTTTTCGATGCAGAGCTGACAGGCGGGATACTTCTCGCCCGTGTTCTTGGCTACACCTGCCGCGGCAATATCGCGCGGGTCCTTTTCGGGCTTTGACAGGTTGATGGTGATCTCCAGGTCACCCCAGTTGGTGGAAGTGCTCCATTTGATGTTGCGCGCGATGGCGGCGCGGCGCACGTAACCGGCGTCACAGCACAGGCCGTAGAACCAGTCGGTCGCGGCGCGGGGCTCGTTGACGCCCATGCGGCCGTTGAATTCCTCGTTTACAACCGAAGGTCTCGGCATCAGCGCGCCCATGATGCGCATGGCGATGCGGTCGCGGCCCGATGCCGTGTCCTCGGCGGCACCGCTGGCAACGGCGACCTCGGAAAGCGCGGCAAGCGTGCCCTCCAGGTCAAAATCGGGGAGCGTATCGGGGTGCAAGAGCGAGAGCTTCTCGTTCTGCAGCGCCCAGGTCATGTTGAGCGCGGGACCCGTGGCGCCTATGCACTCCAGAATGGTGTTGTATGCCCAGATGCGATCGTCCTGGCCGATCATCGATCGGTGGATAGCGTATTCGATCAGGTTCTGCGCGGCCTCGCGCACGTCAGTCATTACAGCCATGCCGCGTAAGCCCCCTTGTCAGAGATGGCGTAGTGACGGGCAGAGCCCTTGCCCAGCCAGCCGTTCATCTTGGTAATGAAGGTGTCGACCAGATCGAGCGGCACAAAGGCCTGGATGGTGCCACCAAAGCCGCCGCCGTGGATGCGGACGGCGCCGCGGCCGTCAAGCACATGCTCGGCAAGAGCAAGCGCGTACATGGAAGGTTGCTCGGCACCCAGTTTGGCAACAACGTTCTGCAGGTACATGGCAGAGCTGGCGCCGGACTCGCGCGTCAGGACCAGGAACTGGTCAATGTCACCGGCGTTCAGGGCCGCCCAGCGCTTATCGACCAGGCCGTTCTCGTACCAGTAGTGAACGGCGCGCAGGCAGGCACGGTCGCCCAGCTTGGCGCGCAGCTCGGGGAGCTTGGCGTCAAAATCGGCAACGTTTACCTCGCACAGGCGTGCCTTGCCAAACTCGGCGGCGACGTCTTGCATCTCGCGCGGAACGGCGGCGTAGTCGTCGGTGGCTGCCACGTGGTCGGCGCCGACCTTAACGAGCACGAGCGCATAGCCGTGATCCTCAAAGTTGAGCTCGAGCTTCTGGGTCTTAGGCTGAGCCTGGTCCTCGAAGTCCATGTAGGCAAGGCCGCCCAAGCAAACGGCGGCCTGGTCCATAAGACCGCAGGGCTTGCCATAGTAGTTGTTCTCGGTGCGCTGGCTCATCTGGGCGAGTGCGACGGGCTCAATTGCGGATGAGCCCCAGAGGGTTTCCATGGCGCGGCCGTATGCCGCCTCGACAGCAGCAGAGCTGGAAAGGCCGCCGCCCGAGGGGACAGAGCAGGTGAAGGCGAAGTCGAAGCCCTGGGGCTCAACGCCCAGAGCAGCGATTTCGTGGGCCATGCCGCGGACGAGGCTCGCGGACGTGCCCTTCTCGGACTCCTGAACATCTAGCGTATCGAGCGCGATTTCAAACGTGGGATAGCCCTCGTCGGCGACGCGGACCTTGTTGGAGTCGGTTGCCACGGCGATGCCGTCGACAGCGACATCGAGCGAGCCGGCGATGACGTGGCCGCCCTCGTGGTCGGTGTGGTTGCCACTGATCTCGGAGCGGCCGGGCGCGTGCACATAGAGCACCTGGCGATCGCCGATGGGCCCAAACTCCTCCTCAAACAGCTTGGTGAGCGTGGCGAGTGTCTTTTCGTCGGGGGTGGTCATCGGAGTCCTTTCCTTGGCGCGTACGGGTAAGTTTTGCGCCGTTATGAGTACGTTAACAACTTGAAGCGGCATGAACCAAGTGTTCACGATGCCGCACGTTACGGGCTATGTTAACGTACTCATAACACAACTCTTGTCACTTTTTGAGAATCTGGTAATCGGTAGAAATTCAGCCGTGAACGGTATTGCCGTATGGACTTATAAAGCAGAAGAGATGCGGATTGAAAAAGTAGAGTACGTTAACATGCGTCCGACGATAGCGGGCCTCGGCGCGGGCTAAACTCCTGCCCGGGCCGGCATTCACGCTATTCAGATCTCGCAAGGGTGAAGGTGATCCTGTGGCAAGGCGCCCGTCCAACGATACAGGTACGCGTCCGGTCTCCATGGCCGACGTCGCCCGCGCTGCTGGCGTTTCGCAGCAGACGGTTTCGCGCGTCGCCAACGGTTTGCCCAACGTTAACGAGCAGACGCGCCAGCGCGTGCAGGCCGCTATGCAAGAGCTCGGCTTTCGTCCGAGTTATGCCGGTCGCTCGCTGCGCGACGGTCGCTACCATTCGGTCGGCCTGTGCGTCAACGATGTCACCAAGTTTGGCAACCTCTCAATGATCGACGGCATCGCCAGCGCTGCTCGCGAGCATAACTGCGCCATCACGCTGGTCGAGATGTCCAAGACCGAGGAATTCTCGCTTGCCGAGGCAACGCGTCGTATGGCCGCGCTGCCCGTGGACGGCATCATTATCGGCATGAGCCGCATGGCTCCCGATTTTGAGACGTTTGATCCGCTGCCGGGTATCGGCACGGTCATCGTTACCATGTACGCGCATCCGCGCGTGACCACGGTCGATTCCGACCATTACGGCTGCTCGCTGCTGCTCATGGATCACCTGTTTGAGCTGGGACACGAGCAGATTCGCTATATTGGCGGACCGTCGTTCTCGGTTGACGAGCAATTTCGTCGCGCCGGCTGGCAGGATGCGCTCGAGCGTAAGCACATTAAGCCACAGGCGCCGCTCGAGGGTGACTGGTCTGCCAACAGCGGTTACGAAGCTGGCAGGTACCTGGCCGAGCACGATCGCACCATGACGGCGATTTACGCGGCAAACGACCAGATGGCAAACGGCGCCATTGCAGCGCTGCGCGATAGCGGCCTGCGCGTGCCCGAGGACGTGAGCGTGGTGGGCGTCGATGACTCGCTCGACGACTTTGTCGCGCATAACGAGCTCACGACCGTTCGATTCGATCTACATCAGCGCGGACGCGAGGTATTCGAGCATGCGGTTCCCGAGGCGGGTACGGCGGGCAAAACTGTTGCCATTCGTATTCCCGGCCGGCTCATCATTCGACATAGTACGGCGGCACCGCGCGCATAGTTTGTGCAGGTAAACGGCGCTTTATCGCATTTCAATAACAATCGGTAGGGATGCTAGCAGATAGCCGTGGCTCTAAAGGCGAGTGCTATGATAGACGGGTTCTTTTGTCTATCTAGGAGGCTTTGCCTGATGGAGATCACCAAGGATATCCGCTACATTGGCGTCAACGATCACGACATTGACCTGTTCGAGGGCCAGTACGACGTGTCCGAGAACGGTATGGCATACAACAGCTACGTTATCTTGGGCGATAAAATCGCTGTCGCCGATTCGGTCGACGCTGGCTTTGTCGACGAGTGGCTCGGCAACCTCGAGGCCGTGCTCGATGGCCGTACACCTGACTACCTGGTTGTCCATCACATGGAGCCCGATCACTCCGCCGGTATCGCCGCCTTTATGGAGCGCTATCCCCAGGCGCAGATTGTGGCAAGCATGGGCGCTTTCCGCATGATGGTCAACTACTTTGGCACCGACTTCCCCGAGCGCAAGATGGTCGTCAAAGATGGCGACGTGCTCGACCTGGGCGGCCACAGCCTGACGTTTGTCGGTGCTCCCAACGTGCACTGGCCCGAGGTGCTCTTCTCCTACGAGTCCACCGATAAGGTGCTCTTTAGCGCCGACGGCTTTGGCAAGTTTGGCGCCAACGACATCGAGGATCCCGAGGGTTGGGCTTGCGAGGCTCGCCGCTACTACTTTGGCATCGTCGGTAAGTTCGGCAAGTTCGTGCAGGCTGTCCTCAAGAAGGCCGCCAATCTGGACATCCAGATCATCTGCCCGCTTCACGGTCCTGTTCTTAGCGAGAACCTGGGCTATTACCTCGACACCTACAACACCTGGTCGAGCTATCAGCCCGAGGACAAGGGCATCACGATTGCCTATGCGAGCGTGTATGGCCATCTGAAGGCTGCCGTCGAGGAGCTCGCCGCAGCGCTTGAGGCTCGCGGCCAGAAGGTCTCCGTCTTTGACTTGGCTCGCGACGATATGGCCGAGGCCGTTGAGGACGCGTTCCGCTATGACCGTCTGGTGCTCGCCTCCATTACCTATCAGGGCGAGATCTTCCCGTTCATGAGCACCTTTATCCACACGCTTGCCGGGCACGCCTATCAGAATCGTACGGTGGCACTCGTCGAGGCCGGCTCCTGGGCGCCCGCTGCCGCCAAGGTTATGACCAAGGAGCTCGAGGGTATGAAGGACATCACTCTGGCGCAGAACAAGGTGACCGTGCTGGGTTCGCTCAACGACGCCTCGCGCGCTCAGATCGAGGCCCTCGCCGACGAGCTTTCCAAGTAGCGATATTTCGCTTTTAACGAGCAAAACCACCACAAAGGGGACAGGCACCTTTGTGGTGGTTTTTGTTTAAGCGCCGGCGATGACGAGATTTGGGCGGGCGTCGTCGACGGTCTCGGCGATTGAGGTGGCGACGGCTCCATCGGGATCACGGTCCATCACGATGGTGTCGACATCGGTCAGCTCGGCAAAGCGGTACATGCCGCGTCCGTTAACCTTGCTGGCGTCCATAAGGGTGACGCTTTGACGGGCGGCACCGACCATAGCCGCTTTGGTCTCGGCCATCTGCGGAAAGTCGGTCGTAAAGCCGCAGCCGGGAACAAAAGCTCCAGGGCACATGACGGCAAGATCGGCGTGGACCATTTGGAGCGCTTGCATAGTGAGCGGGCCGTACAGATAGCGATGACCTTTGCGCAGCGCCCCGCCCAGCATGACGACATCGACCGAGGGCATGCTTTCGTCGATGTAATCGGCGATGGTAATGTCGGCCGTGATAACGGTGATGCCGTCGCGCTGATCGAGGAGCCGGACGAACTCGAGCGCCGTGGTGCCCGAGTCAACGAGCAGCGTGTCGCCGTCATTGACGAGCTCGATGGCGCTTTGCGCGATGGCCTGCTTGGCGGCGACGTTGACATTGATGCGGCGATCCTGCGTGGAAACAGTCAGACGCTTGTGGAGCGATACGGCGCCACCATGCGTGCGGCGCAGCTTGCCTGCTTCGGCGAGCGCGTCCAGGTCGGCGCGGGCGGTAACGGAGGACACGCCAAAGGTCTGGGCGATTTCTGCTACCTGCACCGAGGCATTATGCTCAAGCATTTCCATGATGGCGGCACGACGCTCATCGGCGAAGGCTCGGGTTGTTGCGTGGGCCATAGCTGCTCCATTCTCGGCCAAATTTGCAGGAATTGTGTTGACTCTATTTTCGTTCATTTTCTTTTTGAGTAAGAATATACCTTTCGATTACTTATCTTTTCTATAAAAGAAAGACGCTGAACGCTCAAAATTCAATATCGAACATGTCCGCTCGGTTCAAATTCCTTCCGTTTACTTTTCAAAAACGACTGTATTGACCTGCATGGGCTCAATATCTCGCACATGCAAAGACGCTGAATTTCATACAATGAGCGCAGAAAAAAGCAAGGTAAAACGCCTTGTGAACAACTACGCCCGATGTCCAGATGCGGGCGAGGGAGAGGAGCAAACGCTCATGGCACTTGTTACCACCGAAAAGATGCTCAAGGACGCTCAGGCCGGTCATTACGCCGTTGGCGCGTTCAACGTCGAGAACCTCGAGTTTGTTATGGCCGTTCTGGCCGCTGCCGAGGAGACCAAGTCCCCCGTCATCATGCAGACCACCCCGGGCACCATCAAGACCGCTGGTCTGGACTACTTCTACGGCATGGTCAAGGCTGCCGCTGAGCGCGCTTCCGTGCCCGTTGCCCTGCACCTCGATCACGGCGACGGCTATGACCGCTGCATGCAGGCTTTCCGCACCGGCTACACCTCCGTCATGATCGACGGCTCGCACGAGTCCTTCGAGGATAACATTGCCCTGACCAAGTCCGTCGCCGACGCTGGCCGCGCCATGGGTGTGCCCGTCGAGGCTGAGCTCGGCAAGGTTGGCGGCAAGGAGGACGACGGTCCCGCGGTTGAGGGCGAGAGCCCCTACACCGATCCGGCCGAGGCCAAGGAGTTCGTCGAGCGCACCGGCTGCACTTCCCTCGCAATTGGCGTTGGCACCAGCCACGGTGTGTACACGAGCGATCCGCACATCGAGCAGTCCGTGGTCAAGGCCATCCGCGACGCCGTCGACGTGCCGCTGGTTTTGCACGGCACCTCCGGTGTGCCCGATGAGCAGGTTGCCGAGGCTGTGAAGAACGGCATCTGCAAGGTTAACTACGCCACCGAGCTGCGTCAGGCCTACACCAAGGGCTTCATGGCCTACATGGCCGAGAACCCCGCCTGCTTCGATCCCAAGAAGCCGGCCAAGGAGGGCATGCGTGAGATCACCGAGCTGGTTAAGATCCGCATGACCAACCTCAACTCTGTGGGCAAAGCAGAGTAACAACAAGGGTACTCTGATCCCACCGGACGGTTTGGGCGGGTCCCGTACTTAGTTTCCAAAACGTCCTCGCGCATGAAGGCCCCCGTTGTCTCGCTTCTTCGAAGCGTTGACAACGGGGGCCTTCGCGCTGCGGAATGATTTTGGAAACTAAGTACGGGACCCGCCCAAACCGTCCTGCTCAATCGCCCTTGTGGCGTTGGGGCTGAATGGGTGGGACGCGTGGGTTATTTGGTTGTTAGGGTTAGTAGGTCGTTGGGGGTTTTGAGGTTGTAGGTGGCGTTTGGGATATCTTGGTGTGATCCCCATGCTGCTCGGGCAAAACTGACCCCTGCCGAAGTTGCGCATTGTTCGTCGTAGACGGTGTCGCCAACGTAGACGACGTTGCCAGGATTCGCGCCCGTACGCCGGAGATATTCGAGCATGGGAGCGGGTGCGGGTTTATGTTCGGTTGTGTCTTCGACAAGGATGATGTGTTCAAAAAACTTATCGAAGCCAAGGGGTGCAATTTCGTCTGTGTATTCGTCGCGCGCACGTGAGGAGACGATGCCAAGTTTGCAGCCGTTGTTGGCGAGTGTTGCGATGACTTCAAGCAAGCCTGGAAACAGGCTGATGGTGCTTTTAAAGCTGGCAGCAACTTGGCACCAACGATTCAACGTTGCCTGCGAGTAGATTCCAAGTTTCTCAAGGGCATCCTTGCCGGGTATGCCGAGGGCAAATTCAAGCTCGTGTCGGGGGAGCGTTTTGCCGGTCTCTTCTTGGACAATCTGGACAAGCGATGATAGAACGCTTTCTTCTGTATCTGCCAATGTCCCATCAACGTCAAATACGACATGGTCGAATCGTTTCATGGCATTCCTTTCTCTCATCTGTTTGATAGTGTGGGACAGGTGAGGTGGAAGCGCTAGCGTTATTTCTGCCCTGTAGTATCGAAATTCTGCCTCATGGCTCGATACTCAGAAGGGGTGCAGCCAATTTGTTCCTTGAATACCTGCCCAAGGTGGCTCGCCGTTGCAAAGCCGCATTGGTGAGCGATCGTCTGTACCGTTCGCATGGTGTGCGTCAAGAGCGTGCAGGCACGGGTGATGCGGTATGCGCGTAGATACGCGGCTGGGGTTGTTCCCGCGCAAGCTTTGATGGTGCGATAACAATCTCTTTCGCTGATCCCGACCGCGGATGCAATTTGGGGAACATCTATGCAGTCTGCATAGTGTGTGCGGATGTAGTCCAGAATTTCCCTAAACCGAACTTCACGGCTGGTCATCAAAGAACTATTGTCCAAAGCGAATTGTGATTCAGCCTTGGCATAAATTTGAATCCAGAGTTCGGACAGGCTATTTCGAAGCGCCATCTCGTTCTGCGGCTGTTGAAGATCGTGGTTAAAGGATCTCTTCAGCAAATCGATAAAGGGCATATCGTCGGGGTTGGTGGGCGACCATTTGAGCACATCGACCCCTCGACATTGCAGCAAAGGATTGATATAGCGCTTTTGAAGGCGTCCCGCGGGATCGCCGAGCATCGACGGCTGAAAGATATGCAGCATTTGAATGGCTGGCGCCGAATTGGGTGATTGCAGCGTGCTGTGCAAAACGCCGCCGTTGATAAAGCCGGCGGACCCTTCCTCAAAGCGCATGTACTCATGAGCCGCACGCGTTCGATAGTCAATTGCTCCCTGCTCCATGCAGAAAAGCTCGACTTCGGAATGCCAGTGCCAGGGGACGGAATTGCCCGGATAGCGAGCGAATTCTGCGCGTTCGGCAATATAGGGCCAGTCTTCGGCGGTCTCGGGAAACGCTTCCTCGCGTCCTCCGCGGTGCAATTCTATGTGATCCATGTTTCGCATGGCATCAGTATAAAGCGCGATGGGCTTAGATTGCCCTTGCCTGTTCGGGGAACGCCTTGTCTAGGGATGCTTGGAGCTTTTCGAAGGAGCTCGCAAGTTGAGGCTCTGATTGGTTGAGCGTTTGGCTTTTGTGGTGGGGGAGTCGAGGAGACCGTCTCGGCTTATAGGACAAAATGTGTGTCCCGATAGAACATCCGTTTCCATCCATTAATC
>UQKV01000066.1 GCA_900541665.1 uncultured Collinsella sp. | reverse complement strand
TGTGGCGTGAGGTGGCCTATTTTGCCAAGTATGTCGGCGTGAGCAACGCCTTCGCGCTGCACACGGCCACGCAGGTCAATGCTGAGCTACTGGGGCTGGGCGGCGAGACCGGCACGATCGAGTGCGGCAAGGCCGCCGATATCCTGGTGACGCGCAAGAATCCGCTCGATGACCTGTGCGCACTGCGTGAGCCGATGCACGTGATGTGCCGTGGTGATCTGGTGCGCAAACTCAAGGTGAAGCGTATTCCCGAGGTGGATGCCGAGCTCGACACGATTATGGCCATGCCTGCCGAGGCGTTGGCCGAGGAGCTTGCCCGCGACGGCGTGGCGTAAGCGTGCGATATGGCGATGCGACAAAGGGGCAATCCCTTTGTCATAATCAAAAAAGCCGAGGTCTCAGTGCGAGGCCTCGGCTTTATTTTGTCCCATGGTATGGCGGCTATGAGCGCGTCTCCATCTTGGCGTGGCACTTGGGGCAGGTGACGCGGATCTTGCCTTTGCCCTTGGGAACGGAGAGCATCTGGCCGCAGTTGGGGCACTTGAGATAGGCCGTAGTTTTGCGGCCCTTCCACATCTTCTTGGCCGTGCGCTTGGCACGCTCAAAGTCTTCCTTGCTCGTTCCAGCCGCGCGCGAGGTGCTGGCCGCTGCAGCTCCGCCGCCCAAGCTAGCTACAAACTTGCCCAAGCCGGGTACGTTTGCAGTCGCGGCGACAAAGGCCTCGTTCTCCTTGTGACGTGCGTCGATATTTTTGGACAGGCCGCGCAGCACGCCAATCACGATTACGGCGATGGCAATCCAGCTGAGCCACTGGATGCGGGCTATCGATCCGATCATCGCGATGACGATGCCGGCAAAACCCATCACGATGGTGAGTTCATCGGCACCATTGCGACCCTTCATAAAGTCATTCATGCAAATTGCCTTTCGTTCGATATGCTGCACGCCTTTATACCCGATTTAGAGCAAGGGGGACAGGTTAATCTGCACCAATGTGGTGCAAACATACCTGTCCCCGGAATACCAAGACGGTGCAAAGAAGTCTGTCCCCAATGCCCCAATTACTTGGAGAGCTTGTCGACGACGCGTTCGATTTCGGCGAGCTTGGCGGCTTTGAGGTCTTCGTCGCCCGATTCGATTGCCGAAGTCACGCAGCCCTCGATATGCGCCTTGAGCACGTCGGCGTTGATGCGCGCAATGAGCGCCTGCGTTGCCATGAGCTGCGTGGAAATATCGACGCAGTAGCGGTCCTCCTCGACCATCCGCAAGATGCCGTCGATCTGGCCGCGTGCCGTCTTGAGCATGCGGGTCACCGATTTATGGTCTGCCATCATGGCGGGTCCTCGTTTCTGGTCGATCTTCCGGATGTCCCCCCTGTCAGTTGCGGTGAAATACGGACTGTTTAAGGGCCTAGGGCGGCTCAACAGTCCGTATTTCACCGCAACTTCTGAGGGGGGGGCAGGTGGCGCCTGCTACGCGGCGGTTACGGACAGGGCATGGAATTTCTCGCCGGCGCCCTCGACGGCGGCGGCGAGCTGCTCGGCGGTCACGGTGTCGGCGCACTCCACCTGGACGGTCTGGGTCTCGTGATCGGCGTCGGCGTCGGTCACGCCGGCCACGTTGAGCAACGCCGTCTCGACGGTGGCGTCGCAGTGGCCGCACATAAGGCCGGAAGTCTTAATTGTGTAACGCATGGGTATTCCTCTCTGTTGTGTCGGCTTTCCCAGGCACCCGACCTTGACCTTCAAGCCGTCGCTCGCGTACCAAAGTACGCGTCGCTCCTCTTTCAGGTCAATCTCGGGCACCTGGAAAACCCGTTCTAAATGGACTTAATGGTGAGCCTATTTTGCCACTTTTGGCTTAAAGGATTTTAAGCGCAGAGCGTTGGAAACAACGCACACGCTCGACAGGCTCATGGCCGCGGCGCCGAACATCGGCGAGAGCTGCCAACCGGTGAGGGGGAAGAACACGCCTGCCGCCAGCGGAATGCCGATGCCGTTGTAGAACAGCGCCCAGAACAGGTCCTGCTTGATGTTGCGGATCGTGGCGCGCGAAAGCTCGATGGCGCGCGCAACGTCCATGAGATCGCTGCGCATGAGTACCACGTCGGCGCCCTCCTTGGCGATGTCGGCGCCTGTGCCGATGGCAAGGCCCACGTCGGCGCGCGCCAGGGCGGGGGAGTCGTTGATGCCGTCGCCCACCATGGCGACCTTGCCGTCCGCATCCTGCAGTTCGCGCACGTGGCGCTCCTTGTCGGCGGGGAGGACGTCGGCGATGACCTGATCGCTGCTCAGCCCCACGCGGCGGGCGATGGCCTCGGCCGTCACGCGGTTGTCGCCGGTGAGCATGCGCACATCGACCCCGAGCTTGCGCAGCGCGGAGATGGCGGCGGCACTCGTCTCCTTGACCTCGTCGGCCACGGCAATGGTGCCGACAAGCTCACCGTTCTTGGCAAAGAACAGCGGCGTTTTGCCCTCGGTAGCGAACTGCTCGGCAAGACCGGCGGGCACCTCCGCGCCCAGCTCGTTCATCAGGCGCACGTTGCCGGCTGCGATGACATTCTGCCCCTCGCGTGCCGTAACGCCTCGTCCGGGCACGGCGGCAAAGTCCTCGACCATGCGCGCGACAATTCCGCGCGCTTCGCACTCGGCCATAATCGCCTCGGCCAGCGGGTGCTCGCTCGAGCGCTCCAGCGCGGCGGCCAGCTTGAGCAGCGCCTTTTCGCTCATGGCGGGCGAGCCGTCAGCGCGCGTGGCTACCGTGATATCGGTCACAGCCGGCTTGCCGCGGGTGACGGTGCCCGTCTTGTCGAGCACCACGGTGCCCACGCTGCGCAGATTCTCCAGCGCCTCGGCGCTCTTGAACAGAATGCCCATCTCGGCGCCCTTGCCGGTGCCGACCATAATGGCGACGGGTGTGGCCAGACCCAGCGCGCACGGGCAGCTGATCACCAGCACGGCGACGGCGGAGGTGAGCGCTTCGTTGATGCTTCCGGTCAGCACCATCCACGCCACGAAAGTTACGGCAGAGATTGCGAACACCACGGGCACGAACACGCCGGCGACCTTGTCGGCCATGCGGGCGATGGGCGCCTTGGTGGCGTTGGCGTCCTCGACGAGCTGGATAATCTTGGCGAGCGACGTGTCGGCGCCCACACGCGTAGCGCGGAAGGTAAACGAACCGGTGCGGTTGACGGTGGCGGCGTTGACGGTGGCGCCGGTGGTCTTTTCCACGGGGATAGACTCGCCGGTGAGCGCGCTCTCGTCCACGGCCGAGCTGCCTTCGAGCACCACGCCATCGACGGGGATGGACTCGCCGGGGCGCACGCGCAGGACCTGGCCGGGAAGGATGGCGTCGACATCGACGGCGGTTTCGGTGCCGTCCTCTGCCACGACGGTCGCGGTCTTGGGCGCCAGGTCGATGAGCGCCTCGATGGCGCCGCCGGTCTTGGACTTGCTGCGCGTCTCGAGGTATTTGCCCACAGTGACGAGCGACAGGATCGTACCGGCGCTCTCAAAATATAGGTTGTCCATGCCCGTCATCATAGCCTCGTGGACCTGGCCCGCGGCCAGCTGGTCGGCCATGATAAACACGGCGTAGAGCGACCAGGCAATGGACGCGGTGGCGCCGACGGCGATGAGGGCGTCCATGGTGGGCGCGCCGTGCGCGAGCGATTTAAACCCGTTGATAAAGTACGCGTCGTTGACGTAGACGATGGGAATGAGCAGGACGAGCTCGGTGAGCGCGAGCGTCATGCTGTGGGTGTGGTCGATGAAGACGCCGGGCAGTGGCCAACCGAGCATGTGCCCCATGCCTATGTAGAACAGTGGGATGAGGAATACGATCGAGACGATGAGGCGGGTGCGCATGGCAGAGGCGGCGGCCTCCAACTTTTTGGTCGGCGACTCCATATGGGCGGCGCCGGACCTGGCTTGCGCACTTCCGCTTTGGACAGCGTCGGTGCCCGTGCTGATGGGCGAGGCCGAGTAGCCCGCGCGGTCGACAGCGGTGCAGATGTCGTCGGGGGAGACCTGCGCAGGGTCGTAGTCCACCAGCATAGAGCCGGCGAGCAGATTGACCGCGACGCTTTGGACGCCGTCGAGTTTGCTCACGGCACGGTCCACGTGCGCCTGGCAGGCGGCGCACGTCATGCCGCCCACATCGAATTTATCTTGAGCCATGGCTTCTCCTTTCTGTGGTTCGGTATTGGAATTGTTAACCTGCCGATACTATACACCCATACCCCCTGGGGGTGTCTAGTAGTAGTTGGAATGTATGACTTTTCATTACAGATGAGGGTGGCTGCTCAATCGGCGGTCGTCTTTGCCAAACATCTCAATCTGTAACGTCTGGACCGGTTTTTGAACCATAGCTGTTACAGATTTAGACAAACATTTCGGCCGAAAACTAACGTCTCGATCTGTAACAACTAGACCCCGTTTTACCGAGTATTTGTTACAGATCGAGACAAACAGTTGGCAGGAAACTTAATGTCTTGATCTGTAACATCTAGAGAGGTTTTTGACCGCTTACTGTTACAGATTGAGATGTTGTCTCGCGGGGTTGGGGTTTGTCTCGTTCTGTAACAACTAGACCTGTATCTGCCGAGCTAGTGTTACAGATCGAGACAATTGCCGGGAGGGGTCCCGTCACGGCAAGACGTCCGCCGCCTAGATGCAAAATCCGGGGATCACACAGGTTAGCTTGTTTGGCTTTTCCGCAGGCGTTGCGTACGTAAAGACGTCGCCGTCGTGTCCCACGCGGTTCATATAGAGCGTGCCTTCGCTCTCCGATGTGTCGGGGCTCACCGTGCGCTCCCACCAACAGGTGTCCTTGCCCTTCCACTGGCGGACCATCGTCTCGTTCGTGGAATACGGGCTCACCTTGAGCTCGCGGAAGAGCTGATACTCCTTGCCCTCGCCGTTGCAGATGTCTGCCAGGTAGTGATAGTCCTCGGTAAACGAATCGGGCGGTTGCGTACCGCACAGCTCGACCATGGCGGGCAGCCAAAGGGTTGCGGGCAACTCGCTCAGGCACGATGCGCTGTTGGCGGCGCCCACATTGTTCGAGACCTTCTTGACCCCTTTAATGAGTGCGCGCAACTCGTTGGGCAGCAGCTTAAGGCCGTCGCCGTTGAGCCATTCCCGCAGCTCGCAATCTGCCCAGCCGGCGCTCGGCGGTTCAGCCGCAGCGTTGCGCTCGGCAATACCCGCATCGAACATAAACGTCAGTCCGGCCTTGCCCGTCCCGTCCAGAAGCTCATCGTGGCGGATGCCCACAAGCTGCGCGCCAACCTGCAGCCCGTTGGTGAGCGTGACACGCTTGGTACACGGATAGGGGATATGCCCATCGGCATCGAGCAGGTGATAGCGCTTGGCAATCTCGCGTGCCTCGCTACGGGTCTCGGCGGCCTTAATCTTGAGCGAAATCTCCTGCAGCTGATCCCAGGTGTAGTCGTCAAGTGAACCGCGGATGCCGTCAAGGTAGTCGGGGATGCCAAAGCCATGGGTTGCCGCCCCGATAACGCTGAGCCCCGCAACGGCTGCGATAGCGCCGCCGATAATAAAGCGGCGGCGGGTCATGGCATCGTGACGGGCCTGATTCAGGATCTCTCGTGCGCGCTCGCCGGCGACGTCGACCTTAAGGTGCGTGCCAGAATCGATATCAATCGCGGCCTCGTCTCCTGTGCCTTCGCGGCCCTCGGATTCGGCATCGGTGAGGTATGCCGAGAGCACCTCGAGCATCTGCTGCTCGGTGGGACGATCGCACTGCTCGACTGAGAGACCCTTCATGATGATTTGGACGAGCGCTTCATCGCCCTCGCAGCGCGGCTCGAGCGGTGCCGGCTTGGTCTTGGTCTTTACGAGATAGAACGAGCCGGTTGCAGCGGCGTCCGTCGACTCAAAGTCAAACGGTTTGCGACCGCTGTAGAGCTGGTACAGAATGCTCGAAAGCGCATAGACGTCGATTGCCGGCGAACGGCGAAGGGCCGCGATGCCTTCGATATCCTGCGTGAGCATCTCGGGCGCGGCGTATGCGGGCGTGGCAAAGCGCCAGATGTCGGCGCGCCGGGTGATCGTGTCGTCGCCGAGAGCCATGGTCGCGGAGCCCATGTCGATGAGGCAGGGGTCAAAGGAGCAATCAGCAATCTGCTGCTCGAGCGTTCGGCCGGTGGTGCGGAACATGATATTGGCAGGCGACAGGTCGCGATGGATGACCGGATTCACGAGGCCTTGGGTCATCAAGAGCGCACGAAGCACGGCGTTTCCGACGGCGGCGACCATCTGGGTGGTCAGCCCGCCCGAGGCGTCGTGCGGAAGCAGGGGCAGCGCCTGCTTGAGCGAGGTGCCCTCGACCCACTCCATGAGGATGAGCGGGTCATCCTCGCACGATCCGTAGCCATAGACGCGCGGAAATCCGCGCAGGTGCGAGACGGTACACAGATGACGGTACTCCTCAAACAGCGCAGCGGTGTTGGCCAGGTGCGCGGCCGATTGCTCGGCGGAGCGGTCGGGGGCTTGGCCAGAGAGAATGACGTTGTCCTTGAGCAGCTTGACGGCAAAGACCTCGCCGCTCGTGTTGGTCGCGCGCAGCACGTGCCCGATGTTGCCGTTGTTGCGGTGGGCCGTCTGGAGAATAAGTGTCATAAACCGGCGTTTGGCGTCGTCCTCGGCGCTGGGGTCGACCGCCACGGCGGTATCGAACGTATCGAGACGGACGAGTTTGTCGCCATAGGCGCTATCGGTAGTATCCATGGCGTTCCTTTGTCTGGCATGGGTTGCCGCACGTATACGCGAGCAGTGCGGATATCGGTAAAGTACCATGATAGTCGCACTGCCCACGTATACCGCTGAGCATTGTCGTTTACGACGCAGAAGGCAGAAGACATAAGACGGACGGCGACCGTCTTCCGATCGCTGTCCGTGCTAGTCCACAATGACAAGGAATGTCGTGTAGAGACCCAGATGGAGCCTGTCGCTGTTTTCGATTTCCACTGGGGGATAGATCTTGCCGGGCTCGCGTTGGTCGCGCGGCGGCTCAATCACAATATCGCCGTCGCCTGCACCCGATTCGAGTACCGTGCCGTTGGTCGATCCAAGGCCCTGGGCGTACCAGTGCTCACCCTCAAGCCAAATGCGAAGATGCTCGCGCGATGCGTCGGCGCCCACATCGGTGATACTGGGCGAGGTTTTGGGCAAAGAACCAATCACGGTGCCGCGCGGATCGCGTGTGAGGGGATGGATTTGCATGTCGGCGTAGTTGTCGGCATGGGTTCTGAGCAGACCGAGGTTGGGGGCGACGGTGCGCGGCTGCTCCAGGCTGCTCATAAAGCCACGTCCGACGGTAGTTTCGGTGGTGCCAAAGTGCCCGCCCGTCTTGCTGTCGCAAAAGCGCTCGACGGTGGCCACGCCCTGAACGGGATCGGCGAGCGCCCCCGTTGCCACAAAGAGCATAAGGTAAAGCGTGCTTTTCTCGCGCACGGCATTGCCGTCAAAGTTGTCGATGCGATTGAGGGCATTTGCATATAGGCGGCTGTCCAGCTTGTAGCTGGCGAGAGCCGACATCATTTCGTTGGCGGCCGGACCGCGATAGTGCTCGGCGATTGCCCGATAGGCGGACTCGCCGCCGCCGAGCTTGCTGCAGATTGCCGAGGAAAGGTTGAGCGTGGTGACGGTAAAGTCGCTGTAGATGGAGGGCGCGCACTGGTCAGGCTTGCGATGGACGATGTAACGGGTGAGATACGAGCGGTTGGAAGAGCATTTCTCGAGCAGAGTACTGCCGAGATAAGAGTTTCCATTGATGAGCATTCGGGCGATCTCGAGATGTTTAAGACCGCCGAACGAGCGAATATCGTTATAGAGGACCGAGCAAGGCGTCTCTGCTGCCACGGATACCTCCTTTGATTGCTTCCTAGCCAATATGGCGATAGGAATTAATGGCCCCCGGTGGGCGACGTATTAAATGGCTGCGCAATATATAGCGTAACCAAAGCAACATTATAGGCCACATGTTCGAAATTGCAGGAAGACCGAGAGATTTTGGTTGGACTGAACGGAAATCCCCCTCTGTCTTGTTCTGTAACATTTGGGGCCGGTTTTGCTCCGCAGCCGTTACAGATTGAGACGTTTGTGAACCGTGTTGACCGTTTGTCTCGATCTGTTACACGTAGAGGAAGATTTGCCCTGTAGATGTTACAGATTGAGGCAATCGGCCGGGTCCACCTCGAGCCCGCCTCATCCGCCTCGTCATCTGTGGTTTACGTGGGGGCATACGGAGTACGGGTATACTAACCGGCGGCGAATCTGCTCCATCGCTTAGAGCTGCTGCGTCTGGACGGCGCGTGATAGGGCTGCCAAAGCGATCGCCAGCGTGCTGAGCAACGTCCTCTCTGTGCGCACCTGTTTTTGTATGTATTAGCGCACTACCAAGCACGCCCGCGCGGCCGCATGCCGTGCCCATTGTGCGTGCAGATAAGGAACAACAACATATGCGTAATTCTGTATCCGACGTCACGGACGCCGAGATTCTGGACGAGACCCGCGAGGCCATGACCCAGGCTGCATTCGATGCCGCCGATGAGGCAAATGCTGCCCAGGCCGTCGAGTCCGCTACCGAGAGCCTGCCCGCCTTTGACGAGCTGGGCCTTTCCGACGAGATGCTTCGTGCCATCGAGAACCTGGGCTACACGGCGCCGACGCCCGTTCAGGCCGGCTCCATCCCCGTGGTGCTCGAGGGTCGCGACCTGCTTGCCGCCGCTCAGACCGGCACCGGTAAGACGGCCGCCTTCTTGCTGCCGACCATGAACAATCTGGAGCACATCGCTCCGCCCAAGCCCGTGCGCGAGCGTGGCGGCCGCAATCGCCGTCGCGGTGCCAAGAAGCCCGAGGGCAACGGTCGCGGTCCCGTGATGCTCGTCATCACCCCCACGCGCGAGCTTGCCCAGCAGATCGATGAGGTCGCCGGCAAGATTGCCGACGTCACCGGCCATGTCGCCGTGACCGTTGTGGGTGGCGTGAGCTACAAGCCCCAGACCGCTGCCCTTAAGTATGGCTGCGACATTCTGGTCGCAACGCCGGGCCGTCTGGTCGATCTGATCGAGCAGGGCGCCTGCCACCTGGACGAGGTTAAGGTCCTGGTGCTCGACGAGGCCGACCGCATGCTCGACATGGGCTTTATCCACGATGTGACGCGCATTCTGGACAAGCTGGCTTCCCGCCGCAATCTCGGTATGTTCTCCGCGACGATCTCGCGCGAGGTCATGGACATCAGCTGGATGTACCAGCGCGACCCTGAGGAGATCACCGTGCAGGCCAAGGAGGAGAATAAGCCCGATATCGCGCAGTACCGCATCGACGTGGGCCAGAACGACAAGGCGCATGTCATGGCGCAGATCATCCGCGCCGAGGGCCACGAGCGCGTGATGGCGTTCTGCAACACGAAGGGCATGACCGAGCGGCTCAAGGCGTTTTTGATGATGGAAGGCCTCGAGGCCGACTGCATCCACGGCGATATCCCGCAGAAAAAGCGCGAGGCCGTCATGGCGCGCTTCCGCCGCGGCGAGCTGCCGATTTTTGTCGCGACCGACGTGGCCGCCCGCGGCATCGACGTCGACGACGTCGATGCGGTGTTCAACTACGACGTGCCGCTTGAAAACGAGTATTACGTCCACCGCATCGGCCGCACGGGCCGCGCCAAGCGCCGCGGCGTGGCGTACACACTGGTGTCGGATTATCCCTCCGGCATGCGGCTGGATGAAATCGCCAAGTTCACCGGCAATGAGGTCAAGAAGGCACATCTGGATGCGGAGGGGAAGTTAGTCGAAGACTAACAGAGCTTTATGCCCCTGCACCGTGCAGGGGAGCGAATAAAAGGGGGATATTCTCTTTCACGAAAGAGAATATCCCCCTTTTGAACCCCCAAG
>UQKV01000065.1 GCA_900541665.1 uncultured Collinsella sp. | reverse complement strand
CGCCCTGCTGGTTAGAGCCTGTATTGATCTCCCAAAACACGCCGTTGATGTCGTCATCGAAATCAAACTGGCGTCCCTCGACAACGGTCAGCGAGCCGTCGGCCTCAACCGTGGCGCCGATATAGGTTTGGGTCATGGAGTAGCCGTCGGCACGTGCAACGGCGGGCAACAGCAGCAGTGCGCACGCGACGAGCGCGCAAATGGAAACAAATCGCGCAAACGGGCGGCGCTGCCGGCTGACTTTGGCGGCGAGGGTGTTCATAGGCACATCCTTTGTCTGTAAAACCAACAGCGCCATTGTCCCACGTTTGCGGGTACGCATGACGAATATCTAGGCGACCGGAGCGCCAAACGGGATGAAAGTCACGCCCGCACCCCGGCACTTGGAAAATGATCCATTGGGGACGGAGGAAAACGGATCATTGGGTTGAATCGACAGACAGCAACAAATTTGTCGTTTGAGACACTCTTGGGCTGAGTCCCGCGCCAGCAATAGATACCACTTCACAGCTCCGTCACAGGTGTAGCGGCTTTGTGTGGGCGCGGCATGCGCTGATTGAGCCGCCAGCCGAGGGGCATAAAGCAGTTGAGCGAAAACGGTTTGCCCCTTTGCCGTTCGCTCGAGGATCATGTCCCCCTTTTCCGCGGAAACCCCGGCAGTTGCGAAGAGCTGCCGGGGTTTCTGTCGTTTGTGAGGCCGAGTCGGCGTACGGCGATCGAGACGTTGGGCCGCAGACCCACCGTGCGCAATGCGCAGCGCCGCCAACTTGCGAGCCACGGAAACGCCTTCCCTACCGTGCCCCGCGCTATACTCGTCCGCATGGATATCAAAACACGCAACATAGTAACGCCCGCCGCGGATGCACCAACGTCGCAACCCGCCTCCGTTCCCGCACCTGTCGTGGGCCGTTTTGCCCCGTCGCCCTCGGGCCGCATGCACCTGGGCAACGTGTTCAGTTGCCTGTGCTCGTGGCTTTCGGCCCGCAGCCAGGGCGGCAACATCGTGCTGCGCATCGAGGACCTGGACGATCGCTGCAAGCGCCCCGAGCTTGCCGCTCAGCTGATTGACGATCTGGCCTGGCTAGGGCTTCAGTGGGACGAAGGCCCCTACTACCAGCACGATCGCCTGGATCTGTACGAGGACGCCCTGCGCCAGCTGCAAGACGCCGGCCTCACCTATCCCTGTTTTTGCACGCGTGCCGAACTCCACGCCGCGAGCGCGCCGCACGCCAGCGACGGCACGCCCATCTACCGCGGCGCCTGCAGAGGTCTTTCTGCTGATGAAATCACCCGCCGCAGTGCCCTGCGTGCTCCGGCCACGCGCCTGCGCGTGCCCACCGTCGACGACCTCGCCAGCGACGTGATCGAATTCGTGGACCGCACGTACGGAGCCCAATGCGAAGCACTCGCCACCGAGTGCGGTGACTTTTTGGTGCGCCGCAGCGACGGCGTGTTTGCCTATCAGCTGGCCGTGGTGGTCGACGACGCTGCCATGGGCGTCACCGAGATCGTACGCGGATGCGACCTGCTTGGTTCCACGCCGCGCCAGATCTATCTGCAACATCTGCTGGGACTGCCCACGCCGCACTACGCGCACATTCCGCTGCTCATGTCACCGGACGGCCGCCGCCTTTCCAAGCGCGATCGCGATCTGGACCTGGGCGAGCTCCGCACCCGCTTTGGCACACCCGAGGCACTGTTGGGATGGCTCGCCGGGCAAACAGGCATCGCGCCGGACACCACGCCGCGTACCGCCGAGCAGCTGGTCGAGCACTTTAGCTGGGACGTCATCCGCGCGCATCGGGAGAACATCACTGTAACGGTCGAGTAGCCAGCCACCCCGCCTCTACGCAACATCCCAGGGCTGGAGTTCGTCGCCCAAGCGAACGATGCAGTCGTAGAGCACGGTGTGACGCTCGGCCGGGTTGGTATCCCGATGAAAATGCCCGTAGTACCAGCGCTTGTAGTCCAAGCGGTCTTCCAGCTCATCGAAAAATGCCGTAAGCCGATCAACGGAGGGGCAATTCCAGCCGGACGCTGGATAAAGCGTGGACGAAAGCATGCGCGTAGAGCAGGTGTGAGTGATCACGTAGTCGACCGTCCAGCCCACGCTGTCGAGCTTTGCCCGCGCCTCCTCAAAGTTGCGCTCGTCCGGCAGCTCCTGCGGCCACCAGCTGGAATACGGAATGCGGTATTCCTTGTCCACGCTCGTGGCGCCGCCCATGGTAAAGACCGTTGAGCCGTCGAGCTCAAAAACCTCGCCGCGCGTCAGGCGCCGTATGGGAGAGGTGTCCGACAGGCGCTGCGTCAGCCCACCGTGCCACAACTCCATGGGGCGCTCCGCCCAGTGATCGAAACGCTCGTGGTTGCCGTCGACAAACAGCACGGTATAGGGACGCGATTCCAGCCAAGCGATGTCGGCACATTCTTCGGCAGAGAAATCCCACGGAAAGCCAAAGTCGCCGGCGATAATCAGATAGTCGTCGCTCGTCAGACTATCCCCAAGGTCCCAGTCGCGCAGCTTTTGCATGTCGACGCCGCCGTGAATATCGCCCGTCACATAGACCGTCATCGGATCACCACTTCCCTGTAAGTCGCTAGCCCACATTCTGCACGATCACTAAGTCAACCGTTCCAGCCCTTCCATCCTTTGGGACCTACCCCTCGCTCTTCCATCCAAACGGGTCAAACACCCAAAAGATCAGATCGAGCACGCCGCCGGTCATCATGGCGCCGGCAAGAGCCATGCAAACGCGCAGAGAACTGGCGCTTCGGAGCACATCAAACGGCCCCAGAACAGCCAGCAGCGCGACCGCTGCGCCGGCAAGGCACAGCGCGAGGCACGGCCCCGCGTCCTTGACGCACTTCTTTGCGAGATGCTTGGTGTTGTCGCTCATTGGTATCGAACTCCTTAGAGGGTCGCTGTTCGGGTATATGCCACCGCGGCAGAGCAGGGCGGCAGGGTAAGTGTCACATGTCGTGCGGACATCAATGGAGAAACCGCCTGCTCGACCAACCTTTGACGCCGTTTTGCACCGGCACCACATCCCCCGTTATCGAGGTCTAATACTTTTCCCACCGCTACCCAAAAACTCATCCAACGTTAATCTTGGCTCAAGAATCGCTTAATCTATAACCTGCACTATAGAGTTCGACCAAGGGCGAGGCGGCGCCGCGCAACGCAGGCCGCCGAACGCAACGCTCGCGCCCGGGCAGATCGCCCGGCGTCGCGCCCATCGAACGAAAGGACAGGTCATGGACGACCTCGAAAAAGTTGAAACCATCCGCACCAAGTGCAACGTGAGCTACACCGATGCCAAAGCTGCGCTCGACGCCGCCGACGGCAACGTTCTGGATGCCATCATTTGGCTCGAGTCGCAGGGCAAGACCCAGACCACGTCAGCGCACGCCGCCACCGAGTCTGAGCCGGTCGATGAGCCCTCGGCCGAGATGGTCGCCGCGCAGGCCGCCTACGAAAAATCGAGCGAAAAGACCGACTTCTCCAAGAAGATGGACAGCGTGTGGGAGTACCTCAAAAAGCTCTTCCGCCTGAGCCTGGACACCAAGTTTATCGCCACGCGCCGCGATGCGATCATCCTCAACATCCCCATCCTGATCCCCATCGTCGCGCTGTTTGCCTGGGGCGCCACGATATGGCTGATGCTGATTGGCCTGTTCTTTGGCATGCGTTACCGTATCGACAACGACGGCGACGTGCCCGGCAGCATCAACAACCTTATGAATCACGCCGCCGACGCCGCGGACGACATCAAGCAAAATCTGAACGACGACAAGTAATCGCAGACGGGGGCACGCATGGCACGGATCCTGATCGTAGAGGACGAGGAGAAAATCGCCCGCTTTGTGACGCTCGAGCTGGAGCACGAGGGCTACCAGGTGGAGCACGCCGCTGACGGCCGCACCGCCGTGGACCTGGCGCTGGAGCGCGACTACGATCTGATTCTGCTCGATGTGCTGTTGCCGCAGTTCAACGGCATGGAGGTCCTGCGGCGCGTACGCAAGCACAAGGATGTGCCGGTGATCATGGTCACCGCGCGCGATGCCGTGATGGACAAGGTGGCCGGGCTCGATGCCGGCGCCGACGATTACCTGACCAAGCCGTTTGCGATTGAAGAGCTGTTCGCACGGATCCGCGTGGCGCTGAAGCGCTCGGAAGCCGTGCGGGCGGCTTCGGGCGTTGGCGGCGCCGGTGCCGGGGTGGGTATGGCGGGCGGCGCGGCCGGGAACGCCGCTGCGATGTCCCCGGTCGGCGACTCGGCCAAGACCTCTGCCGTGCCCTCCCCCGCCACGCTCGCCGTGGGCTCGGTCGCACTCGATCCCGACCGCCGCGAAGTCACGGTCGGCGGCTCGCCCATCGCGCTCACGGCCCGCGAGTTCGATGTCCTCGCCCTGCTTATGGCGCATGCCGGCAGCGTGCTCACGCGCGAACGCATCGCGCACGAGGCGCTGGGCTACGAATATGTAGGCGACACCAACAACGTCGACGTGCACATCGCGCACCTGCGCGCCAAGATCGAAGACGCCGGCAGCGCCCGCATCATCCAGACCGTGCGCGGGGTGGGCTATGTCTGCCGCGCGTAACGCCGAGGCCAAGCGCGTCACCTCCATCGCCCGCGCCATCAACTGGGGCTATATGTGGCGCCGCCTGATAAGCTACGTCTGGCTCGATCTGCTGCTGATGGTGATTGCGACGGCGATCCTCGTCTATGGATACAACCAGACGCTGCCCGACGGCGCGTTTACCGCAGGATGGATCCCCAGCGCCACCGTTCACGGCATGTCGCTGACGCCCGCGCGCGGCTGGGACCTGGCAACGCTCACCTATACCGTCGAGCTTGCGCGCACCACCAAGACTTTCCCCCTCGCGCAGGACCTCGTCGCGCTATGGCCTCTCTACCTTGTCGTTGTGGGTTGGCAGGTCATCAGCGTGCTCAACATGCTCGGCGGTGCCCGCCGTGTGCGCCGTACCATGGCACCGCTCAACGACTTGGCACTGCGCGTGGACGAACTCGGCCGCATGCAACTCGCCGGCGGCAAAATGGAAACACTGGAGCAGGCCATCGAGCGCGCAAGCGTCGACTCGCCGAGCGTCACCACCGGCGACGCCGACCTGGCAAGCATCGAGGTCGCACTCAACCGCCTGCTGCGCCAGATGCAAGAGGCCAAGCTGCAGCAGATGCGCTTTGTCAACGACGCGAGCCACGAGCTGCGCACGCCCATCGCGGTGATTCAGGGCTACGTGAACATGCTCGACCGCTGGGGTAAGGACGACCCGGACGTGCTGGCGGAATCCATCGCGTCCCTTAAAGCCGAAAGCGAGCACATGCAAGAGCTTGTGGAGCAGCTGCTGTTTTTGGCGCGTGGCGATGCCGGGCGCACGGTCCTGCGGCGCGCGCATACCAACTTGGCTGCACTGGTCAGCGAGGTATGCGAAGAATCGCAGATGATCGATACCGAGCACACGTATCGGCTGGCTTCTGACGCTGCGCTTGCCAGCGACCCGCGCTGCGACGCGCCCGTCGACGTGGCGCTCGTGAAGCAAGCTCTGCGCGTGATCGTGCAAAACGCCGCCAAGTACTCGGATGCGGGAACGACCGTCACATTTGGCATAACGCCGGATGCGGGCGCGGGCACGATCGACATAAGTGTTGAGGACGAGGGCATCGGCATGAACCAGGAATCCGCAGCTCACGCGTTCGAGCGGTTCTACCGTGCCGACAACGCGCGCGAGGCCGGCGCACAGGGTTCGGGTCTGGGGCTTGCGATCGCCAAGTGGATCGTCGACAGCCACGGCGGCGTCATCGGTGTGACCTCGGTCGAAGGGGTCGGCAGCCGCTTTACGATTCGCCTGCCACGATAGGAAGCCCCTCGGCATAAATAAAGGGATAGGGCCACGCGGCCCTATCCCTTTTTGCCAGCTATGGCAGCTTGTGCGCTACTCGCGGCACAGGTGCACGGCGAAACCGGCGAACTCGCGCTTAAAGTACACGAGTTTGGTGCCACCGTCGGGTAGAAGCGCGCGCGACTCCTCGTTGACCTCGAGCCCACGCTCAGCAAACCACTTCTCAGCTGCATCGATGTCGTTGACGGCAAAGCCGATGTGACCTTTGGTGCCACGACCGTTCTGCTTCATGATCTCGACCAGCGAATCGTTGAAGTACGAAACCGGGGTCTCGATGACGGGCAGGCCCATCATCGTCGAGAACAGCTCCGCGATCTCCAGGGCGTCTGCCGGGTCGGTGGCGTTAATGCCCACATGGGCAACGCGCAGACCAAAGAGCTCTACCGGGTTGGCGTTCTGCTCACTCATGCAGTCAGCGCCTACTGAGCCATGACGTCGAGAACGGCCTTCTCGGCGGCAACGCGGTTCATGCCGGTCATGAAGGGCACGCCACTCACGTACGGGCAGGTGAGGCCCTCGGGGGCAACAGTGGTGGCGATCAGCAGGTCAGCGCCCTCGTCGCAGTAATCCTTGGCCTCGGAGATGGCGCACTGCACGATCTCGTACTTGTCGGCATAACCGTTGGCGTCGAGCAGGGTAGCGACCTTCTGGGCAACGAGCGTGGAAGTAGCAGCGCCAGCACCGCAAGCCAAAACGATCTTCTTCATAGGTAATGTCTCCCTTCATGGTTTACTTTAGGTAAGTGTACCGCAGCGAGCGATGGCACTCGGCCTCGATGAGCTTTTATGCTAGTTTGCTTGCGCGCTGCGTATAATACATCTAGTACGTGTTGTCATACCGCTCGCTTTATGAGCGACTAAGGATCCCAATATGCCCGATTCCCGCACCCTCTGGACCGCCGTCGTTATCATCTGCATCGCCGTGTCGGTGTTCTTTAGCGTCAAAAAACGCACCACGTTCAAGCGTTTGCAGCAGCTTATGGCTGCCAAGCAGTGGGACGAGTTCGATCGTTTGCTCGACGCCAAACTCACCAGCATGCTGTACCCGCGCTATAACCGCGACTACCTGCGTCTGAACTCCTATCTGCTGCGTGAGGACCACGAGCGCGCCAGCGAGATGTTCGACCTGCTGCTGGGGCTCAACCTCCCCAAAATGCAGCGCGTCGACCTGGTGATTAAGGCCTTTAACTACTATGTTGGCCAGGAGGACCGCAAAAAGTCCAAAGAGCTGTTGCACGAGATCAAGGGCTTTGAGGGCGGTCAAGCCGAGGCGGTTGCACACGAGTGTCAGCTGATGTACGACACGATGATCCTCAAGCGCCACAACGACATTCCCGAGCTGGAGCGCATGCTCGAGGATGTCGGCGACGATCCGGTCAAGCGCTGCCGCTTGGAGTACCTGCTGGCCCTGCAGTACCAGAACAAGGGCGACGAAGCCAAGTTCCAGGAGTTCCTGGAGAAGTCGGGCCAACACTCGATGGCCGTCAACGCGTAACGGACGGCTTGTGCTAGACTTCTAGTCTCACGGGGGCGTGGCGGAATTGGCATACGCAGGAGACTTAAAATCTCTCGCCGCAAGGATTGTGGGTTCGAGTCCCACCGCCCCTACCATGTGATTGCTTTCGAGCCCGTGTCCCCAAGGGATGCGGGCTCGTTTCTTTTACACGCCGGCGGGGCTCTAAGTTGCGGTGGAATAGTTCCTGTTTTGGCAGTTTATCAGCCCATTTAGGAACTATTCCACCGCAACTTAGGTTGGTATTTACACATTTTCCGATGGAAAAACGTGGCTGTCTCGCACATTTTCCGATGGAAAAACGTGGTTGTCTCGCACATTTTCCGATGGAAACGACCAAATAGCCTTATACTAGCCGAGAGGGTTGGGAGGCAATATGCAGCGACAGCTTATGAGTGAACTTATCGCTTGGAAATCAAGGGCGAATCGCAAACCTCTCTTGCTTAGGGGAGCCCGCCAGACAGGAAAGACTTGGCTTCTTAACGAATTCGCAAGCCAGCAGTATCGAAACGTCATTCGTTTTGACTTTATGCTCGAGCCGAGCACACGCTCGCTGTTCGATGGGGACCTCGACCCCAAGCGCATCATCTCCCAGATAGAACTCCTACGTGGCCAAACCGTAACGCCGGCAGACACGCTCATCATCTTCGACGAGATCCAAGAGGCGCCACGCGGGATCACCTCACTCAAGTACTTCAACGAACTTGCACCCGAATACCACATCGTGGCAGCCGGTTCCTATATGGGCCTCGCGCTCCGACGCGAAAACGAGTCATTTCCCGTCGGCAAAATCGATCAGCTCACCATGCGTCCCATGGGGTTTGCCGAGTTCGTTCGTGCCGTCGACGGCAACCCGCTCGCCGATGCCATCCTTGGCGCAGACATGAACCTTCTGGCAAACGTTACCGAAAAGCTCGAGCGCTTGCTCAAGGAATACCTTGTTGTCGGCGGTATGCCCGAAGTTGTCTCCGCTTTCGCCGAGACACGCGACTTCATCGAAGCCCGAAGGCTTCAGCAGCAAATCATCGAGGCTTACGAATCCGATTTTGGCAAACATGCACCCGCCCGCATCGTCGAGCGCATGAGGTTGGTTTGGAAATCCCTTCCCGGCCAGCTTGCAAAGGAGAACAAGAAGTTTGTCTATGGCGCCCTTCGCCCCGGAGCGCGCGCACGCGATTTCGAGGAAAGCCTCCAGTGGCTCACGGACTACGGAATCGTTCATAAGGTGCCACGTGTTTCCGCTCTAAAGGCGCCGCTCTCGAGCTATGAAGACCTCTCGGGCTTCAAACTGTTCTGCATCGACACCGGCATCCTCGGAGCGCTCTCCGGTCTCTCTCCGGCCATCGTTCTTAACGGATCCGCTGTTTTTACCGAGTTCAAAGGTTCGCTGACCGAACAATACGTCGCGCAGGAGCTTTTGCTCCAGGACAAAACTCCCGCGTATTGGTCCTCTACCTCCGGCAATGCCGAAACCGACTTTGCCATCGACCATGCGGGAACCGTGCTTCCGCTTGAGGTCAAGGCGGCAGAGAACCTTAAAGCGAAGAGTCTGAAAATAGCCTGCGAAAAATTCAAACTCGAGCGTTGCGTGAGGAGCTCCCTGGCGGCATATAGAGACGAGGGCATGCTCATCAATATTCCGCTTTGGGAGATTGGGCAGATCGACAAGCTGGCATAGGCGCTGTGGGGACGCCCCGCAAGGACTGTCCCCAGGTGCCGGCAGAGACGATATGAGCAGGACATAAAAACATTGAGAGCCCCTGCTGCATGAAAGACCGCGGATTAGGCCGACAATGGTGAGTGTCTAATTCAGCCGCGGCGGCCACGCCGCATTCATGGAAGGGGCTCCCATGCTCGATACTACCACCTTCATCGGCCTCGACGTCCACGCCCGCTCGATAAAGGCCGTCTCCCTCGACGTCATGACCGGGGAGGTACGTGCCGCGACCTTCGGCTACGACGCCGGCGCCGTCGCGGAGTGGGTCCGTTCCGTGGACCCCGGGGCCAGGTGCGTGTACGAGTCCGGGGTCACGGGCTTCGACCTGCAGAAGAGGCTTTCCGGCCTGGGGGTCGACTGCGTGGTCGGCGCCGTCTCGAAGATGATCAAGCCCAGCGCGGACAGGCGCAGGAAGAACGACCGCAACGACGCCGAGTTCCTCGCCCGCATGCTGTCGGTCGGCAACGTGGTCGAGGTGTGGGTCCCCGACGACGAGTGCGAGGCCGCCCGCGACCTGACCAGGGCGCTCGAGGACGCGAGGGACGACCTCTCGCGCTCGAAGCAGCGGCTCTCCAAGTTCCTGCTCAGGCACGGGCTCGTCTTCGACGAGAGGACGCCCACCGGCCGCAGGAAGGGCAACTGGACCCGGGCGCACTGGTCCTGGATCGAGTCGATAAGGTTCGCGGAGGGGGCCGACAACGAGGCGCTCGCCTACTACGTCGACGCGGTCAGGCGGGCGGCGGAGGACAAGGCGCGGCTCGAGGGGCTCGTCGAGGCCGAGGCCCGCAAGCCCAGGTGGAGGAAGAGGGTCGACTCCCTGCGCTGCCTCAAGGGCGTCGACACCGCGACGGCCGCCGACCTCGTGTTCGAGGCCGGCGAGTTCTCGAGGTTCAGGAACGCCCGCTCGTTCGCGGCGTGGGTCGGCCTGACGCCCTCCGAGCACTCCAGC
>UQKV01000064.1 GCA_900541665.1 uncultured Collinsella sp. | reverse complement strand
ACCGAGCCGATGAGTCCGCGACCCGAGCGTGTGTTGGTTCGCATGCCGGCTGAACTGGTGAGATCCCAGTACCAACGGTTAGAGTCCGGATGAAAGAGGCAGGTGATCTTATGTCTGAACAGTCGCAGCATATCCATTTTGAGAACACGAATAGGTGGAGCACCAAACAGCTCGTTACCATGGCGCTGATGTGCGCCTTGGGCGCCCTGTTTATGTATGTGCAGCTACCCATCCTTCCCTCGGCGCCGTTTTTGACGTATGACCCGTCGCTGGTGCCGGCGATGGTGTGCGGGTTTGCGTATGGTCCCGGCGCCGGTACCGCTGTTGCCGCTATGGCTATCGTTATCCATGCGCTCACCACGGGTGACTGGGTCGGCGCGCTTATGAACTTGGTTGCCACGCTGGGCTATATTCTGCCCGCGGCTATCGTTTACCAGAAGATGCACACCTATAAGGGTGCCGTGATTGGCCTGGTGCTCGGCGTCATTGCCGCTACAGCGCTGTCTATGGTCGCAAACCTTACCATTGGCGTATGGTTCTGGTATGGCTCGGTCGATGTGATCGCCCCGCTCATGATTCCTGCCGTACTGCCGTTCAACCTTATCAAGACCGTGCTTAACTCGGTGTTGACGCTGGCGGTGTATAAAGCAGTCTCCAACCTCATCACGCCTAAAAAGGACCAGGTCAAAGGCCGCGCATGATTGAGTGTCGGGGCGTTTCCTTTAGCTATGACGGTGCCGTGTCGGCACTCGACGGTGTCGATCTGAACATCGAGGACGGTGAGTTTTTCTGCATCCTCGGTGGCAATGGGTCGGGCAAGTCGACGTTTGCCAAGCATCTGAATGCGCTGTTGCAACCCGATGCGGGCACGGTACGCATCAACGGCATGGATGCGTCCGACCCCGAGCTGGTCTACGACATTCGTTCGACCGCGGGCATGGTATTCCAGAATCCCGACGACCAGCTGGTGGCAACGCTTGTCGAAGATGACGTTGCGTTTGGTCCCGAAAACCTTGGCGTGCCATCGGTACAAATTGCGCAGCGCGTACGCGAGGCGCTGAAGGGCGTGGGCCTGGTGGGCTTTGAGCGCCATGAGACCCACGCGCTTTCGGGCGGCCAAAAGCAGCGCGTGGCGCTTGCCGGCGTGCTCGCCATGGAACCGCGCGTGCTCATATTGGACGAGGCTTCCTCGATGCTCGATCCGCGTGGACGTCAGGGCCTTATGAAGGCTTGCCGCGCGTTGCACAATCGCGGCATGACCATCGTGATGATTACGCACTTTATGGAAGAGGCCGCCGAGGCCGATCGTGTCGCGGTGTTTCGGGCGGGGCGCGTTGCCATGCTCGGTACGCCCGAGGAAATCTTGACGCGGGCAGACGAACTTGCGCAGCTCAACCTGGATATGCCGGCGTCGTGCTGTCTAGGTAGGGCACTTCGTGAGAAGGGCGTGCCCGTTTGCGCGCAGGCGCGCGAGGCAGATATGGTCGCCGAGATTGCACAGGTTTATGCCGAGCGGAGCGGGGCGGACGTCGCAGTGCAGCCTTCCGCATCCGATTCTCGTATGCTTGACAATGCATCCTCTGCAGCCGACGGGATGGCCGCGTCGGAGCCCGTTATCGAGATTTCGCATCTCTCGCATAGCTATTCGCTGAGCGCCCGCGAGCGTCGCCGTTGGCACAAGCGCTCAGCCGTCGAGGGCGCATCGAACAAACAGGCTCTCTGGGGCAACGACCCCAGCAGTCCGTGGGCACTGCGTGATGTATCGCTGACGGTGCGTCGTGGCGAGTTCTTGGGCCTTGCGGGCCATACCGGTTCGGGTAAGTCGACGCTGGTTCAGCATCTCAACGGATTAATCCGCCCGCAGGAGGGGAGCGTTTGCGCGCTGGGGCTCGACCTTTCAAGCAAGAAAGATGCCGCCGCGGTTAAGGCAAAGGTCGGCGTGGTGTTTCAGTATCCAGAGCGTCAGCTGTTTGCCGAGACCGTGACACAGGACGTGGCATTTGGTCCGCGTAACCTTGGCTTGTCGCAGGCCGAGGTCGCCCGCCGCGTTGAGTCATCGCTCGCGCGCGTGGGTCTCGACCTGGCTACGGTGGGCGACAAGAACCCCTTTGAGCTCTCCGGCGGGCAGCAGCGGCGCGTGGCGTTTGCTGGCGTGCTTGCCATGGAGCCTGAGGTCCTGGTGCTCGATGAGCCTATGGCAGGGCTCGATCCGGCGGCGCGCAGTGATTTCCTGGAGCTCATCGATCGACTTCACCATGGGGTCCTGACCGTCGTCATGGTTTCGCACAGCATGGATGACCTGGCCAATTGCTGCGACCGTATCGTCGTAATGAACGAGGGCACGGTATTTGCCGAGGGCAGGCCCGCTCAGGTTTTTGCGCATGCCGATGAGCTTAAATCAATCGGCTTGGGTGTTCCCGCTGCCCAGCGCATGGCGCTGGCGCTTGCGAAGGCAGGCGTGCCGCTGCGCTTTGACGGCCTCTATACGGTTGAGTCGCTGACAGACGAGTTGGTGGACCTGCTAATCGGTCGCTCGGACGGTCCTTCTAACGTCGCGGACATTGCTAAATCCAAGACGGTCGAGCGAGAGGAGGGCTGCTAATGGAGGCGTTTTCGTTTGGCAGCTACTATTCCGGCGATAGTGCAATCCACCGCCTGGACCCGCGAACTAAGTTGCTCTTGGGCTTTGTGTTTCTGATCACGACGCTCACGGTCAGTAGCTTCCGCGGACTGGTCCCGGTCGCAATCTTCGTTGTCCTGATCTATACCGTGTCTCGGGTGCCGGCTCGTCGCGTCCTGTCATCGATGGCGCCGCTGCTGGCGATCGTCATCGTGGTCGCGGTGCTCAACCTGTTTTCCGACCAGAGCGGGCGCATCCTGTGGCAGCTCGGCTTTTTGCAGATAAGCGAGGGCTCGCTGCATTCCGCTGCCTTTATGGCGTGCCGTCTGACCTTGATGATGGCTGGTATGAGTGCCATCACGCTCACCACACCGACGCTCGACCTCACCGCGGGCTTTGAGCGCCTGCTCGCGCCGTTTGCGCGTGTGGGACTTCCTGCGCACGAGCTCGGCATGATCATGGGTATCGCGCTGCGCTTTATGCCGCAGTTTGCCACCGAGATGAAGCAGACGGCCGATGCACAGGCGAGTCGCGGCGCGCGCGTGACGGGAGGCCTGCTCGGCGGTGTGCGTATGCTCGGCAGTGTGGCGATTCCGCTGTTCACGGGTGTGTTCCGTCATGCCGAAACGTTGTCTGCCGCCATGGATGCACGCTGCTATCACGGCGAGCAGGGCCGCACACGCCTGCATACGCTTGCGTTTGGCCGCGGGGATGCGCTGGCAGCGGTGGTGACGACGCTGCTGCTCATCTGCGTCATCGTCATCAATCTTCAACTTGTTTAGGCGCGATTCGAGCGCAGGAAAGGGGTCCCTATGACCGACAACGATCGCACGGCGCAGCTCGAGCGCGCCTGTTCGTATCTTAGGCGTATTCCGGCGTGGTATCTCGCCACGATCGACGTGACGGACGGATATCAGCCGCGCGTGAGGCCGTTCTCGTTTGCCATGGTCGATGATGGCAAGCTGTGGTTTTGCACCTCGCGCGATAAGGACGTGTGGGCCGAGCTCAGCGCGAACCCCAAGTTTGAGGTTTCGGGTTGGAAACCGGGGGAGTGTTGGATCGTGCTGACCGGCGAGGCCGCGCTCGAGGACGACGCGGTCGTGAGCGACCGGGTGCGCCAAGCCGGCTTTAAGCACATGGTGGGCATCGGCGAGCAACACGATAGTGCCAACGACGGTCGCCTTGCGTTTTTCTCGGTGCGAAATATCGCCGCCCGCTTCTGTGATATCGACGGCAGCGAGGAGCGCCTGGAGCTTTAGCTCACACAAACCAGGCTCTCAAACTGGCTAGTACAGGAGGAAACGTGGACGGATTGAATACGGTGTTGGAGTATCTGACGTCGGTGCCGGCGTGGTACTTGGCGACGAGCGTTGACGGACAGCCTCATGTGCGTCCGTTCTCGTTTGCACAGATTCAGGACGGCAAGCTGTGGTTTGTGACAGCGCGCACTAAAGATGTGTGGCAGGAACTGCTGCAAAACCAGCGCTTTGAGGCCACGAGTTGGTGGCCGGGCCATGGCTGGCTCATCTTGCGCGGGCGTGCCGGCTTGGATGACCGGGCTTTAGACGAAATGCGCGAAGCCGGGTGGAAGCATCTAGAGCGCCTGGGCGAGCACTATGAGGGGCCTAACGACCCCACGCTCGTCTTCTTTAGCGTCGAAGATCCCGAGGCTTTTATCTGCAATCACGACGAATGGGTGCCGGTCGAGCTCTAGCCAGCTGGCTCATCCTAACAACTTAGTTTTCGCATGGGCGGGCCCCGTGTTGCCCGGCACCGTAAGGAGTGCCGGTCAATACGGGGCCCGCTCTATTTGTCAATTCCTTCAAGCGAATGTGTCGGGAATGTTTCAATGCATGAATATGCAAGCCATTTACGTGTAAATGCATCTTTTGGTGCTAAAGTTTCAACCCACTTCATAACGACCGCTGCGAAATGCGCATCGGTGCATAAATCGCAGACAAGGAGTCTGATATGTCTTTGAAGGTTGGAATCGTCGGCGCGGCTGGATATGCCGGAGCCGAGCTCATTCGCCTCGTGCTCGGCCATCCCGAGTTTGAACTTGTTGCCATTACGTCCAACGCCGATGCCGGCCAGCCGTTGTCTGCGGTGTACCCGAGCTTCACCGGCGTAAGCGATCTTGTCTTCACGACGCATGATGCCCCCGAACTCAAGAACTGCGACGCGGTATTTTTGGCCGTGCCGCACACGGCTGCCATGGCTCAGGTGCCCGCCCTGCTTGCCGCGGGAGTCTCCTGCATTGACCTCTCGGCCGATTATCGCCTGAGCGATCCAGCCACCTTTGAGGCCTGGTATGCCGCCGAGCACACGAGCCCCGAGTTGCTCAAGACCCGCGCTTTCGGTCTGCCCGAGCTGTTCTCCCAGGATTTGGAGACCGCCGCATCCGACCATGCCACCGGAAAGCCCGTGTTGGTCGCCTGCGCCGGTTGCTATCCCACCGCAACGAGCCTTGCCGCCGCGCCCGCCGTGCGCGCTGGCTGGGTTGCCCAGAGCGGCCCCGTGATCGTTGATGCCATCAGCGGTGTGACGGGTGCCGGCAAGTCCTGCAACGCTCGTACGCATTTTTGCAGCGCCGACGAGAACTTGGAGGCCTACGGCGTGGGTAAGCATCGCCACACGCCCGAGATTGAGCAAATCCTTGGCCTGACCGATCGCGTCGTCTTTACCCCGCACCTGGCACCGCTCAAGCGTGGTCTGCTCTCCACGGTGACGATGCCGCTCGCGCCGCAGGCCATCGACTCCTTGGCTCTTGAGGACGTTGTCGACTATTACAAGCAGTTCTATGCCGGTCGCACCTTTGTGCGCGTGCTCGATACCGGCCAGCAGCCCAAGACGGCTTCGGTTGTCGGCACCAACGCCGCCCAGATTGGCCTCGCGCTCAACAAGCGCGCGGGCGTGCTGGTGGCGACGGGCGCCATCGACAATCTGTGCAAGGGCGCTGCGGGCCAAGCGGTCCAGTGCGCCAATATCGTCTTTGGCTTTGACGAGCGACGAGGCTTGCCCACAGTGGCGTGCCCGGTGTAGCACATTCGATTGTTAACGATTTGGTAGTCGGGCATCGAGTGGGGCGCCACTCTTAAGCCGGTCTCATGATTACGACTGGCATGGCGCACCAACCGATGTCCGTTTTTTGTTTGACATAAGGAGTCATAAAGACGATGAATACCGAGCTGTTTGATATCAAGATTCGCGCCGTCGAGGGTGGCGTTACGGCTGCGGCTGGTTTTAAGGCTGCAGGCATCCACGCTGGGTTCCGGAAGAATCCCGAGCGCTTGGACTATGCGCTCGTCGTGCCCGATAAGCCCTGTCCCGGCGCCGGCGTGTTTACGACCAACCGCTTTTGCGCGGCGCCCGTGCAGGTGAGCCGTGCCAACCTGGGCGGTGCGGACAAGGGCTATGGCATCATCGCCGGTGTTTCAATCAACTCCGGCAACGCGAACGCCGCCACGGGCGAGACCGGCCTTGCCTGCGCGCGCGAGACGTGCAACATTGCGTCGCAGGTCATCGGCTGCGAACCCCAGCAGATTCTGGTTGCCTCCACGGGTGTGATTGGCCAGATTCTGCCGATCGACACGTTTGAGACCGCCATTCCTGCTGCCTACGAGGCGCTCTCCGCTCACGGTGGCGCCGATGCCGCTCGCGCCATCATGACGACCGACACGCACTCCAAGGAGTACGCCGTGTCCTACGTCAGTGAGGCTGCGGGTCATGCGGGCAATGTCTATACGGTAGGCGGCATGTGCAAGGGCTCGGGCATGATCATGCCCAACATGGCCACCATGATCGCAGTTATCACCACCGATGCCCCCGTCGAGCCTGCGGCACTTCATACCCTGCTGCTCTCGACCGTCAAGCAGACCTTTAACAAGGTAACGGTCGATTCCGACACCTCGACCAACGACACCTGCATCATGCTTGCCTCCGGCGCCGCTGGCGCAGATGTCGAGCCTATCGTCGAGGGCTCCGATGCCTTTGACGAGTTGGCATTTGCTGTGCACGAGGTGTGCGAGAGCCTGGCGCGCAATATCGCCGCCGATGGTGAGGGCGCATCCAAGCTTGTTACGGTCACCGTTACCGGCGCCGTGAACGACGAGGAAGCCGATATCGCCGCCCGTGCCGTTGCCAACTCGCCGCTCGTTAAGACCTGCATCGCCGGCCACGACTGCAACTGGGGCCGCGTTGCCATGGCGCTTGGCAAGTGCGGCGTGAAGTTTAACCAGGAAGACGTTTCCATCGACATGATGGGCATGCCTGTCTGCCGCGACGGTCTGACTGTTCCCTTTGACGAGGACGAGGCTCTGCGACGTTTTGAGGCGTCCGAGATCGTGATCTCGGCCGACCTGGGTGCAGGCGACGCGGCAACGACCGTGTGGACCTGCGACCTCACGCACGAGTACATCTCCATCAACGGCGACTACCGTTCCTAGATTCCGGACTCGCTGCGCATCTTGCCGCGATTGCGGACAGCGGAGCACGGCGCGATAACGATACGAAAGACGAGGCAGATTATGAAATTCGCACGCGATTGTCGTTCGAGCGAATCCAACGAAGCAACCGCGCAGCTGCTGTTCGAAGCGCTGCCGTGGATTAAGAACCTGACCGGCAAGACGGTTGTTATCAAATATGGCGGAGCCGCCATGGTTGATGAGCAGCTGCGCCGCGACGTGATGAGCGACATCGTTTTGCTCAAGATTATCGGTATGCGCCCCGTCATCGTGCACGGCGGCGGCAAGGCTATCAACGAGGCGCTGAGCCATTACGATATTCCCGTCGAGTTTAAGAACGGCCAGCGCGTGACCACGCCGGCGACTATGGATATCGTGCGCGAGGTGCTGGGCGGCAAGGTCAACCAGGAGCTGGTTGCTGCCATCAACCACCACGGCAACCTGGCCGTGGGCGTGTCGGGCAGCGATGCCGGCACGCTCATCGCCGAGCCGCTCGACCCCGAGCTCGGTCGCGTGGGCAAAGTGACGCACGTCAACACCGACTATATCGAGCGCTTACTCGACAGCGAGTACATCCCCGTCATCGCAACCGTCGCGGCGGGGGAGGACGGCGGTTTCTTCAACATCAACGCCGATACCGCCGCCGGTGCCGTTGCCGCGGCGCTCCACGCGCATAAGGCGATCTTTTTGACCGATGTCGATGGTCTGTACAAGGACTTTAGCGACAAGGACTCGCTTATCTCCAACCTAACGCTCGACGAGGTTAACGAAATGCTCTACGGCGGCGAGGTCGATAAGGGCATGATTCCCAAACTGCGCGCGGCCGTCGATGCGCTTGCCGGCGGCGTATTTCGTGCTCACATCATCAACGGCACCACGCCGCATTCGCTGCTGCTGGAGCTGCTGACCGATGCCGGCGTCGGTACCGTGATCCATTCCACCGAGACGGCTTACGAGTTCGATACGCATCCGCATCCGCTTTCGACGTTTGCTGCGCGTCTGACCGAGAACCTCGACGAGGTCGAGAAGCTTCAGACGGTCTAGCTGACCCGCAGCCGCCCCATTCCTGCACCCATAGGTCTGCGCCGTCCGGCGCTCAACGAAAGGCATCCCATGTCACTTGCAGCTCAGCAATCGCTTGAATCCCATTACGTTATGCATACCTTTGGCCGCTCTCCGGTCGAGTTTGTCGAGGGTCACGGCATGAAGCTCACCGGCGACGATGGCCGTGAGTACCTCGACTTTCTTGCCGGCATCGGCGTGTGCAGCCTAGGTCATGGCAACCTGGCTGTGCTCTCGGCGCTCGAGGCACAGACCAAAAAGCTCATGCATGTCTCCAATTACTTCTACATCGAGCAGCGTGGACAGGTCGCGGCGCTGCTGTCCAAGCTTGCTAACGACGACGTAGATGGTGCGCGCGTGCTTGCCGATGCCATTGCCGCCGGCGATGAGACCACGGCAGCTGCTCTTGGTGCCCCGGCTGCGGGCGAGCAGGTGTGGGAGACGTTCTTTGCCAACTCCGGCGCCGAGGCCAACGAGGGCTCGATGAAGCTCGCGCGCCTGTACGCCAAGCGTGCCGGTAACGGCGGTAACACCATCGTGTGCATGCGCGGCGGTTTTCACGGCCGTACGCTCGAGACCATTGCCGCCACCATGCAGGATTGGCTGCAGGATAGTTTCCGTCCGCTGCCGGGTGGCTTTGTGGCCTGCACGCCCAACAATGTCGATGAGCTGCGTGCGATCTTTAAGCAGCTGGGCAGTGATATTTGCGCCGTGATGCTCGAGCCGATCCAAGGTGAGAGTGGCGTGCACCCCATGACCGAGGAGTTTATGGCGGCAGCGCGCGACCTGGCACACGAAGTGGGCGCCGTGCTTATCGCCGACGAGGTTCAGTGCGGCATCTTCCGCTCCGGCAAGCCATTTGCGTTCCAAACCTATGGCGTGGAGCCCGACATCATGAGCCTTGCCAAGGGCATTGCCGACGGCGTGCCCATGGGTGCCGTCGTGGCAAAGAAGGAGATTGCTGACGTGTTTAAGCCGGGCGACCACGGCTCGACCTTTGGCGGTAGCTGCCTGGCCATCACGGCGTGTGCCGCGACGCTCTCCGCGCTCGTGCGCGGCGATTATGCCGAGCATGCTGCCAAGGTGGGTGCCTATATGGAGGCAAAGCTCGCCAAGCTGCCGCACGTGACCGAGGTACGTGGCCGCGGCTTGATGCTCGGCTGTGATTTGGATGATGCCGCGGGCGACGCGCACGATGTTGTTGCCCGCACGTTGGCCGCCGGTGCCGTGATCAACGCTACAGGTGCGCATACGCTGCGTTTCCTGCCGCCGCTCGTCTGCGAGGAAGTCGACGTGGACAGTCTGATCGAGATTCTGTCGGGTGTCTTGGGCTAACGCGGCGCAATAACTCAATTTGGACCGGGTTCCGGACTGCGGACGTGCCCTATGCGGCATGATTCAGCGGTCTGGAGCCCGTTTTGCCTTAGATTTGCTAAGGCAGGGAGACCTGCTGGTCAAACAACATCAAATATGAGTAGTGTTACCGATTTGGTAGCAGCAATTTTGGACTAATAAGGCCAGATGGCAAGTCGAAATGGCGATGAATGCACGATTTTGATCCAACTGTTAGTCCTAATAATGGACATATGCTGCGTAACTTAAGCAAATACTATCTTTTTATATGTTGCAAACAAAGTAGCAGTACTCATTTTCGCCATTTTTTGGCCACGGCCTTTGTGACAGACGTGCTGGTGGGTTCGAATCCTTCTGCAATGGGCCCAAACAAAAACGGTCCCCTTGCGAGGACCGTTTCCAATTCAGTGGTGGGCGATGAGGGATGTCGCGTGCAGCTGGCGCCGCCCGCTCTCGCTTCGGGCCTACGGCCCTCGCGTGCTGCGCTGGAAAACGCTTGCGCGTTTCCTCAGCTCCGCACCCTGTCGGGTTCGAATCCCTCTGCGATGGGCCCAGAAAAGACGATATGAGAAAGCCATTTGGGTCGCCTCCCCCGCGGCGCAGCTTCTTTCC
>UQKV01000063.1 GCA_900541665.1 uncultured Collinsella sp. | reverse complement strand
CGGGCATTATCGCCGACCACGAGTCGACGATTCCCGAGGAGGCGCTCGACAAGCTGTCTCGCGGCATGTATGTGATGCTGCGTGAGGGCACGTGCAGCCACGACCTGGCCAATTTGTCCCCGATGCTGCTGGAGAATCCTGCCCGCGCCCGCCGCTGCTGCCTTGCGACCGACGATCGCGCTCCCTCCGATGCTCTTTCGACCGGCATGATCGACAATGCCTGCCGCGTGGCCATCGAGGCCGGCATCGACCCGGTGGTCGCCATCTCCATGGCGTCTCTTTCCACGGCCGAGGCCTTTGGCCTGGACCACGGCTGTCGTGACCCGCATGAGCTCCGCGGCGCGATCGCTCCGGGCAAGCGCGCCGACCTGCTGGTGCTCGATGACCTGACCTTTGCCACGGCCCCGCATCGCGTGTATGCCGCCGGTGCTCTGGTGGCGCAGGATGGCACCTTTGTGGGCGAGATTGCACCCGAGATGGCCGAGGTTGCGGCCCTTGCCGATGAGCTGCGTGCTTCCGTTAAGCTGCCGAAGCTATCGCTCGACGTGTTCGACTATGCCTTTAAGCCGGGCGAGGCGGTTATTGATGTGATCCCTGGCATGGCTATCACGGGCATGGTTCGTCCCGAGACTGACGAGGACTTGCGTCGCATTATGCTTATCGAGCGCCATGGCCGCGGCGTGTCGCTGCAGGCCGAGGGCGTCGACGGCGACGGCCCCGCTGGCCTGGGCCTGGTTGGCAAGCATATCGGTCGCGGCTGGGTGCGTGGCTTTACCATCACCGGTGGTGCCATTGCCTCCACGATCGGCCACGACTCGCACAACGTGTGCGTGGTGGGCGATAACGCTGCCGATATGATGGCTGCCGTTGAGGCCGTGGGCCAGGGTGGTCACGTGCTGGTGCGTAACGGCGAGGTCGTGGCGCGCATTCCGCTGGCGCTCGGTGGCCTTATGAGCGAGGGCACGGCCGAGGACGTTGCCGCGCAGCACGACGACTTTATGGTCAAGGCGCGCGCCATGGGTATTGAGCCGCCGCTCGACCCCATCATGGGCATCATCTTCCTGCCCCTGCCGGTCATCCCGACGCTCCGCATCCGCCCCGAGGGCATGTTCGACGTCACAACCTTCACCTACGCCGACTAGTCATCGGGGACGTTCTTAAACGACTAGTCGTTGGGGATACTCTTTGGCGGGCCGCCTGACGTCGCGACCGTGGGGCCTCTGGCATATGTGAGCTATTTGCCAGGTCCTTGTAACGTTTACGCCCGCGGAGTCTTATTTGAGCTCCCTTTGGGTACGTTGGAATCGGATACACGTTCGATTCCAACAAGCCCGAAGGGAGCTTTTCTATGTTTAAACTGATTGCATCCGATATGGACGGCACACTGCTTGACGAAAACGGCCAGGTGCCTCCCGAGACCTACGAACTGATTCTGGCGCTACACGAGCATGGCGTGCATTTCGCCGCATCGTCAGGTCGTCGCTACGATCGCCTGTGCGAGTTCTTTGCGCCCGTTCGCGACAAGATGGACTTTGTCGCCGCTAACGGCGCCCAGGTCTACGCCGACGGTAAGATGGTAGACCGTGAGGTGTATTCCCACCTGGCGATTCGAAGGCTCGCCCAAGCCGTCAGGACGTTTCCCAATCTGCATCTTGCGCTCTTTGACCGAACCAAGTCCTTCCTGCTCGATGACGAGTGCAAGTTCGTGCGTGAGGTCGATAAGGACCTTCCCAATGCCGAGCGCATTTGGGAGCTGCCCGATCCCAGCGTAAATATCATCAAAGCGAGTATCTTTTGCGACGACAGTGCGGTTATGGACAGTGCGTACGTGCTACAGCGCGAACTTGGTCAGCTCTTTACTTTTGCGCCTTCGGGCAACGCGTGGATCGATGCCATGCAGCCTGGTGTGTCGAAGGCCTCGGGTATCGCGCAGCTCGCGGAGCATTACGGCATTGGACGCGACGAGGTCATGGCGTTTGGCGACTCGATGAACGACTACGAGATCATTCGCTTTGTCGGCACGGGCTGCGCGATGGAAAACGCGCGCCCCGCGCTCAAGGCGGTGGCCGATCGCGTCGTAGGCTGCAACCGCGACCACGCCGTTCAGCATGAGCTCCGTCGCGTGCTGGAGAGTCTCTCCTAATCCGGCAGATGGGGACGTTCCTTTTCTGCCGACAGTGGGGGACAGTCCTTGCAGCTTTTTGCGAAGAGTGTCCCCAACGACTAGTCGTTTAAGAACGTCCCCAATGACTGACCAATGACTAGGCAAGGGCGGCCATGATGGTGCGGGCGACGCCGTCGTGGTCGTTGTCGTATTCGGTGATGGCGTCGGCGGCCTCGCGGTCTTCGGACTCGGCGTTGATCATGGCCATGCCGTGGCCCGCTGCCTGCAGCATGGGAATGTCGTTGATGTTGTCGCCGAACGCCCAGGCGTCGGCGAGACGCTCGCCCAGATGCTCACATAGCCACGTGAGGGCCGTTCCCTTGGTGGCGCCCTTGCCCATGACCTCGATATTCATGGTGTAAGAACGCGTGACCTCAATGCCTTCGAGCGTGTCGAGCGCCGCCGCGATGGCGTCGCGATCGGCCGGGTTGTGCCAGTACATGGCGATGCGTTCGAGTGTCTCGACCTTGTCGATCTTGCTGTCGATATCCATGTCGATCGGTGTTCGTGTGCGCTTGAGCGAAGCCGCGATGTGGGGGTCACCGCCGCAGAACTCATCCAGGCGCCCGTATAGCGAGCGGGGGAGGAAGCACTGTCCATCCGCGAAGATATCGAAGGTCACATCGTGGCCGGCGGCAATGCGATGGATGCGGTGGGCAATGCCGCAATCGAGCGGTCGGCTCAAAATGCGCGTAGCACGTGAGGTGTCGGTGGGCGTATCTTCGTCGAGCCGCCAGACGCTGGCGCCGTTGGCGCAGACCGCGTAGTGCACGGCGGGATGGGCGAGAATGGGCTCAAAGATGCCCGACAGCGGGCGCCCCGTGCAGGGAACAAACTCGATGCCACGACGTGCGAGCTCGTCGAGCATTGCCCAAGTGGCGTCGCTCATCTGCTTATCGCTCGTCAGCAGCGTCCCATCCATATCGGAAAACACAATCATTCGTTGCGATCCTTTCTACTGGCATAAAAAGTGTGGCCAAGGGCTTGGGTCCCTGGCCACGCTCGAGTTCTATAACGGTCCGCGTCCTAGCGGTCAGCGAGCGGCTTGTACTCCAGCGGCTCGATCACCGGACGATAGGCCGGGCGAATAATACGGTGCGCGCAGAAGAGCTCTTCCATGCGGTGCGCAGACCAGCCGGCCATGCGGGCGACGGCGAACAGCGGCGTAAAGAGCGTCTCGGGCACGCCGAGCATCTTGTAGATAAAGCCCGTGTACAGGTCGATGTTGGCGCAGATGGGCTTGGTCATGCCGTGGTCGCGCATGACCTGGGGTGCCAGGCGCTCAATGCGCTCGATGAGTGCGAATTCTTCGCCCAAGTCCTTTTTGGCTGCCAGCGAGCGCGCGTAACGGCGGCAGACCTCGGCGCGCGGGTCGCTGAGCGTATAGACGGCGTGGCCCATGCCGTAGATGAGGCCCGTGCCGTCGAAGGCCTGCTTGTCGAGGATCTTGCCCAGGTAAGCCGCGACCTCGTCTTCATTTTCCCAGTTGGAAACATGCGCGCGGATGTCCTCGTGCATAGACACGACCTTGGCATTGGCACCGCCGTGGCGCGGGCCCTTGAGCGAGCCGATAGCCGCGGCGTAGGCGGAATACGGGTCGGTGGCCGAAGACGACAGCACGCGGCAAGCGAAGGTGGAGTTGTTGCCGCCGCCGTGCTCGGCATGCAGCATGAGCATAACGTCGAGCAGCATCGCCTCATCGCGGGTGAACGCCATGCCGCCGCGCAGGACCTGTAGGATGGTCTCGGCGGTGGAGAGACCGGGCGTGGGGTGCGGCACGTGAACCTCGGAGCCGCGAAGCTTGGCGATCGAGGCCATGTGTGCGAAGGCGGCGATGCGCGGGAGACGTGCGAGCATGGAAATGGCGACGTCGATCTCATGCTCGGGCGTAATTACGTCGGGCTCGGCGTCGAAGGCGTAAAGCAGCAACACGGCGCGCTGGAGCACATTCATGATGCTCGACGACACCGTGGTCATAGGGAACTCTTTAACGTACTCGTCGCTCAGATGTCTAAAGGCGCCCAGGCGCTCGCAAAAGCCGTCGAGCTCTTCCTTGTTGGGCAGCGAGCCCGTGATAAGCAGATAGGCGACTTCTTCGTAGCCGTAGCGATTCTCGGCCTGGGCATTGTTGACCAGATCCTCGATGCTGTAGCCGCGAAGCGTGAGCTTGCCCTGATCGGGCACGACCTTTCCGTCGACCTTGTTGTAGCCGTGCACATCCGAGATACGAGTGAGGCCCGCGACCACGCCCGAGCCGTCGGCATTGCGCAGGCCGCGCTTGACATTGTGCTCTTCGAACAAGCCCTCGTCATAAGGGTCGGTCGGCAGGCCGTGGTAGAGGCTTTCGCTCTCAGACGAAATCTGGCGGCTTGCTTCGTAATCCAGAACCAGTCGGCTCAAGTGGTCATCGAAGCGGTAATAGATTTTCTTGGCGTCGTAAGCCATGCGCGCTCCTCTCGGGGCCGTGTGGGGGCGGCGTGCTTGGGTGCAGATGCGCCGGCCTGTTCCCGCACGGCCTGTTCGCTACAGGCGGTACATAAAGTTAAAGACGTCCTCGCGCTGGATGGACACGTTGACGCCCGAAAGCTCGCCGGCCTCGGCCAGGGCCTTCTGCAGCTCAGCGAAGTCGAGCTTGGACTCGGCGGTATCGGCCAGCATGGTCATGGTGAAGATGTCCTCGATAATGGACTGCGTGATGTCGCGGATGTCGACGTTGGCCTCGCCCAGGACGCGGGTGACGCCGGCGACGATGCCGGGGCGGTTCTTGCCAAGGACGGTGATGACGATACGGGAGGACGAGATCTCGGCCATGGGAAACCCTTTCGCGTGATTGCGGCGCGCGCGGGGCGCTCCGCTACGGTACAGTGTTCATCATTGTACCTGTCTGGCGCAAAAAAGGCGCGCTCGCTGCGGCGTTACATGCCTGCAACATGAGCGTAAGGGGGAAGGCCGTACGGGGAAGAGCCGTCTGGCGCGTGTCCGGCTCGTGTTGGGTTGATTTCCGATCTCAGCCGAACACATTGAGCGGACAGGCCGTTCCCGCAGTCAGCCGAACGCCTCCGACGGCTGATTCCGAACTGGAAGCGGAGGGCATCCCCGCCCTTCGGTAGGGGATACCGCTCCGCGGCGCATGCCGCGGGCGGCGCCCCTATCGGACCACCGTGACCTCAGTTGGGATGGGCCCAGCACTGCCGCGTACTCGGTGAGCTAGAGCCAACTGTTCATCTTCACGTCGCGTATGGCGATATTTCGGTCGTCCGGCTCGGTGATGCCGTAGCCGAACGCCTGGAGCGTCTCGATGGACTCCTGGATCCTCTGTTGGAACATGGGACCCGGATCGACCCTCGGCCCGAGGTGCCCGCGCCAAAGGCACGGCGTGGCGCGCAGCATGTTATGGATTTTGGAGATGGGCTCGATGTCGGCGTAGACGTTGAGCGTCGCCATGGCGTCCTTGTGGCCGAGGATCGATTGGAGCGCCTTGATATCGCCGCCTTGGCGGATCCACTGCGTTGCGAACGTGTGGCGAAGGCCGTGGAACGTGATCAGCTCGTCGTTGGTGCCCATGAGGCCGTTGGTCTCCGAGAACGTCTTGAACGCCCTGCGGATATAGCTTGTCGTCGCGAAGGTCGCGCCCGGCTCCGACAGGATGTAGCAGTCCCCGATCTCGACCGCCCCGGTAAGGCCGCGCAAGCGCAGCTTTCCGCAGTCGATCTCGTGGGTCTCCTTCAGGAAGGGGAGTAGGCCGACCGGGTCGATGGGGATACCCCTGGCGTCATGGGTCTTGGTGTCCTTGATGAACGAACCCATTCCCTTCGCGTACGCCACCGAGTGTCTGATCGAGATCAGGCCCGTCTCGAAATCCACATCGCACCACCGAAGGCCGCAGACCTCGCCGATTCGCATCCCCGTGTGCAGGGCGAGTACGACCGCCCTCTAATCCTCGGCGGACCAATCGAGTCCGAACTCCTTTCGGGCATCCTCTTCGCTCATGACTTCGAGAAGGTCTCCGGGTTGGCAACGAAGGGCGAGGCATAGCTGCTCGAGTGTGTTGAAGCGAATGCCGCGAATATGCCCTTTTTTAATACGGGACAGGTTCACGGGCGTGGTTCCAATCCTTTCGGCAAGTTCGTTCGAGGAAATCTTTCGCTCGGCCATGATCTTGTCGAGGCGAACAATTACGGGCATGGCGTTTCCTTACGCAATCTCGTCGGAGTCGAGGTACAGCTCTCGGGCGTACAAGAAGAGCTGGGAAAGCATGAACAGGACGATGCCGAGAACCAGAGAGGTCCAATCGAATGATGAAGCGATCTCTTGGGCACCGACGGCCCCCTCGCCGCCAAACATCGAAACGGAGGTTTTGAGTGAGCCGGCGTAGAGGCTGGTGGCAGCTTGAACAACGAAGAGAATGCCGAGCACCTTCAAGCATGTCGCAGACCCTTTCTTGAAGGGGTCTCCGCTCTTGATCGTCCACACGAGAACGGCGCTGAGGATGGTCGTAGCGATACCGATGACGGCAGGGACCAATGTCGAGATCGCAAGGGCTGGATACGCGGGGGAGTCTGCAATTACAGGGTTGTCGAGCACTTCGATTGCTGGCTTTAAGGAGAACGCCACTTGTGCGATGGCGGTGGCGCAAAGGGTCGCAGAGGCTATCGCACATGCGATGCGGAAGGAATGAAGCCGGGGAGTGCGATTGTCGGAACTCATAATAACCTCCGAAGAATTTAAAAAACTCAGGTTACTTTTTAACAGTTTATGTTAAATTGACTTTGCCGGCAAGTAATCACAGTATGCTGCAACCGAAACCCCTCTAGATTGGAGAGGATTATGTTCAGTACTGTTAAGTCGTGTAAGCTCTTGGTTTTCCTCGGCCTCGCTCTTTGTCTGTTGCTGCCGGGAGCCCCCGCTTTTGCGGATACCCCGATGCCTCCTTCCCAGGAGAGCAGCCAGTGTGCCCTCGTTGAGCCCCTCGGGTATACGGACGACGTCGTCGATACCTACTGGAGCTACAGCTGTCCTCGCGGCGTAAGCGGGCACAGCATCTCGATGTTCAACATCTCTTACAAGACGATCTCCTACCGAAATGGCTATCGCCGATCCGCGCATCATAGGGAATCCCGCCTCGCTGCAATGTGCTCCTGTGGTGTTCTTGGCACAACTGATAAATGGCAATTTGTCTATAGCACCTACTAGATGCGAGGAAGGGCCGAGCATTTTGTTCGGCCCCTCTGTTCCGACTGGATGAGGTTAAGGTTGGCGATGAATATGCTCAAAATCTCGAAGGCGATCTTTAGGTCGCTTCTCTCCTCCAGGTCGCTCTGTGTTGTCGTTGTTGCGTTGATGGTTCTTTGTGCTTTGCCCGTCTTCAGGAGCGCGGCTGGCATCGACGGACGGGTCGAATACCTCGAGTCGGGAATAACCCGTGTTGAGCAGGAATTGTCAGCATCCTATGCGGATGCGCTTGTGAATGCGGGGGAGGACGGTGTCTATACCTCTTCATCAAGCATGCCCGCGCTTCTGTACCCTCTTGCCGCGGGACGTCTTATCTTGGCACCGCTCTCTCCCCTACTTCCGTTTCTGCAGATATCGGATGGAGAGTACACCTATTATGACGGATCGAAGGAGTACTTGCTATGGGTCGCAACGGCCGTTGCCGTCTCGTTCCTTGCCGCGCGTCTTAACAAACGTGAAAAGCTCATCATCCAGGCACCGATGGGCGAGCTGGGTAGACTTGTTGCATCGAGCGTATGGGCGAGTGTTTTTGCAATGCTTGCCGTCCTCGCCATCAATCTTCCAGGGATAATCGCCGCGCTTGTGAAGAATGGCCCGGGCTCGCCGTTCTATCCGATAGGCTACATTCAATATGCGACTCCGGTTATCAAACCGGCTTGGCTGGTGTTCGCGCAGACGGCCATCATGCAATTCTTGGTGGCAGCGTTCATCTCGCTTGTCGTTCACCTTGCCGTGAAGATTGCCAATAACCCTACGCTTGGAATCGTGTTCGTATGTGCCCTGATGGGGGTGACGATGGTTCCCGGGTATTACGGAAGATCCATCGCTTTACGTGAGTTCGCCCTGTTGAATCCCCTTACGTATGCGAACACTGAGTTGACCGTCGGCGCCTATAGCCCGTACCCGACAACGCAGATAGTGAATCTGCCTGGACTTTGCTTCGAGCGTGGCGCGATTGCCCTCGTATGCGCAATCGGGATCGAGGTGCTGGCAATTAGCCTGCTTTGCGTTGCTGGAAAGAGCGGCTGCGCGTGCCCGATATCCCCGATTTGTTTTGAGAGAGGTTCCTTCACTGCATCGAGAACGGCAACTCGTTCGAGCGCTTGTGCCTCCGCCGTTGCATACGTAAGAACGATGGGGAAACTGCTCCTGCGTTCTCCTACCCTCGCCGTATGCGCGATTGCAATGTCGACGACGATGCTGGCCCCGGCTCTGGTCGAGATGTTTCCTGACGCTGATAACGTTTCCGCTGTTCGGTATAGGGATGGGGAGCTCCGTTCAATAGATCGGTATCTAGAGCAGAACGCTGCGAATATGGACGTCGAGGGCAAAGCGGCCCTGGAAGACATGCGGGATGCTCTTTCGGGTTTCGTGTACGCGCCTATGCCTGCGGAGGGGTTTCGAAGCCTTGCGACGTACGAGCGCGCTCGAGGTGAGCTGGGCGCGGCAGATGCGACTCTCCTGCAATCGATCGGAATCGAGCCGGAGACTCCTTCTCGTGCGGAGGCGCGCGCCCTTCTGCTTGAGTCGATCGCGAGCTTGCCGGACCCCAAGGTTTACGAGTTAAGTACGAAGATGCCCCCATTAATCCTCCTTTCGTATCTCCAGGCAGCGCTTCCCTCCTTATTTTTGCTGTTGCCCGTGGTTGTCACATCGCTCGCGTGCACCCACCTGCAGTGTCGTTCCCTTCTGGTTCTCCAGATCCCCGCAACAGCGCATGTGCGTTTTCTGACGGCTGTTGCGCTGGCTCTCCTGCTTGGCTTGGTGCTGCTTTTGGTGTCGATGGTTCCCGCTGTCGTTGTGTCCGTGATTAAGAACGGTGCGGGTGGATCGGAGTATCCCGTCGCTCTCATTCGGGCGGGAGCTTCGACAACGTCCATGGTGGGGGAGGCGGTGTTGTGCAGTATTCCGTTGCTGGTCATGGCATACGGCGTGATTTCCGTCGTCGCTGCGTTGACAGCAGCGATTAGCCGCAACCCCGTTGTCACCGGAATGGTTTGCGCGGTTCTCTTGGTGTTGGGTTCGTTGAGCGCTCATGTTGAAAGCGTGGGCATGGGCGTCGCGCTGCTGGCTCCATTCGCCTCGTTTGATCCCGCTTCCCAGGTGGGGACGATTGGGTTCCTTGGGCGAGGGACGAACGCGATGCCTTTTGGAGAGGTCGTCGGCGCATCGGGCGCTCTGCTGGTGGTCTTGGGCGCCGTATCTCCGTTGATGGTGCGCCTGAGTGTTCCAAAGATCGAAAGGGGATGATCTCGATGATTGACCTTCAAACGCTGACGATCTCTTATGGAAAGAAGGTGCTCGTAGATTCGGTGAACGCTGAGTTTGCCCCGGGTACGGTCTACGGTCTCGTCGCTCCGAACGGGCATGGAAAGACGACGTTGCTGCGTGCGATGGCAGGTTTGCCGGGTCCTCGCGTGGACGGGAGCATCGTTCTGGATGAGGTGCAGGGTACGGGTGCGAGAGAGGTCCGTTCTATGATCTTCTATGCACCTGGTGAGGGGACGCTGCTGTATCCCGGATTGCGTGCGGAAGATCACCTCAAGATGGTTTGCGATATGTGGCCGCATGCTCGCGATATCGAAGAGATAGTGGAACAAACGCAGATAGGCGAGTTCGCGAAGATGAGGATCCGCACTCTGAGCCAGGGCATGAAGCAGCAGCTTACCCTGGCGATTGCGTATGCGACGGGCGCGCGGTACCTTCTATTAGATGAGCCCATGAACGCGCTCGACCCCAGCAGGGTGGACTTGCATTCCGAGATTCTCAGGAAGCTGGCCGATTCTGGTACGTGCATCATCATGTCATCCCACATCTTGGATTCGGTCGATAGGCTGTGCGATGAGATTCTGTTTTTGAAGGATGGGAGGCTCATTAGAAGCATTCCGCAAGATGATGCTGCGCCGAAGTCTCCTGGATCCCATTTCGCAAAGCCTGCCGGACGCGCCGAGGGTGCGCTAAGCACGTATCGGCGACTCTACGAAAAGGGCGGGTAGAAATGCAAGTTAAAAATCTATGTGGCCAATGTGATACCGTTGAACCCGCATATCGATACCGCTCAGCCATTCGCCTCGCCCCCGTCGCACGTATCTTCATCCGGT
>UQKV01000062.1 GCA_900541665.1 uncultured Collinsella sp. | reverse complement strand
CATCGACCTGCGACGATGCCCCCAACGTGGACACACATTTTGTCCTATAAGCCGCTTTGCATTGCAGTAAAGCCAACGGCTACGAACGGCGCGGCTCGGGAACCACGAGCCTATCGGGGCTCGCGCCCTCGGCATCCATCAGGCTCACGTAGCGAATCGACGGATCCCCATACATCGCGTAGTAATAATTGCCCGTGCGCGCGCTAAAGCATCCGGTGTAGATAGTCTTCTCGAACTTGCCATCGCCCATCCTGGACGCTCCCTCGATCATCACCACGCCCTCGAGCGAGCGGAACATGCGAACGACGTTTTCGGTCTCGCTCTCCTTTTGTGGGTAATTGGCATTGAGGTACGCCGCCTTTACAAAACGGCTCGGCGAATAGCAATCGCCCGGAATGCCGCGCATGCCGGCACCGGCTCCATAGGGCTTAAGCTCGGCGCCACGCCATGTCGCCGTCTGCGGAAAATCGCTTGTGGCCGTGATATAGGTGCGCAGGTTTTCCATGTGCCACGGGAAAGTCGGCTGATTGGCAAGGGTGTCGACCGGATTGTCGTATACATGCAGGCCGTCAGCCATCATCTCGACCACGATGCTGCGCTGGCTGTCGCCGATAATCCAATGGAGCAGCGACACGCCCAGCCCCTCTCCGGCAGATTTGGCGACAATCACCGTGTCGCGCAGCGCAGCCTCGACCTCATCGACCGTCGAGAACGTCGCTGCCACCCACAGGGGAAACTCATAGGCCGCGATATTGTTCTTGCCGTCGACAGGGCCATCGGCATACTCGGCATAGCCGGGGAAGTTGAGCCCCGCCACAGCCAGACCCGCATCGTTACCGCAGTCGAAAAACATAGGGTAGTTCTCGTAATCGATGCACATGCCGATTACCGCGTGCGCCGCTGTCGCGTCGTCGATAAACGAATACGGAATGTGGAACCCGTGCGGCATCACGCGAACCTGTTGGCCGTAGTCAAAGCTCCAGTCGAGGTTGCGGCCCAGATACATGTGACCAGAATTATCGGTAAATCGAATGCTCGTACACATAGCGCCTCCTAGCTTTACGTTCCTGCTAAGGTTATTGTCACCAAACAAAAAGGCGCTAAACACAAAAGCCCGGACATGACAACAATGTCACGCCCGGACCAAAAGAGACGAAGTGCGGTGCTTTGGTCCCCTTAGACCAACTTTCCTAGACAGTGGTCAATCATGTGTTGAATCATCTGCGCCTCGAAGCCCACAAAGTCCTGCTTGCGCTCGCGCATCTTGCCGTCGACGATCACGTCATAAGCGACCTTGCACTTGATATAGCGCGTGGACTTGGTGACCTCCTCGTGCGTCAGGCAGCTCTCCTCCATCTTGCTGGCGCCCAGGCCAAACACCAGACGGGGGTTGTAGAGCACGTGGGGCTCGCCGGCATCGTCCAGGTAGACGCAAACCTTCTTGGTAACGCCAATCTGGTTAGCGGCCAAGCAGCCGGCATCGTCGAGCGACTTGATGGTATCGATCAGGTCCTGAGCAACCGACTCGTCCTCGACGGTCGCAACCTCGCAACGCTGGGACAGGATAGCCTCGTCGTGGCAAAGCTCTTTAATCATACGTTCCTCCATAGGGGTCGTTGTAACCGCTTAAGTATACGGTACCCACACATTTTCATGCGAAAAATACCGTCCGTCTGCTACAAAGCGCCGAACATCAACATGCGAGGAATAACAGCGTCGTAAAGGGGCTATAGTGGGTGAGTTCGTGTCAATCGGCCTAAACTCGGGGCCGAGCAAGGAAAGGGTATGCATGGACGAACTATTTCACGTCAGCGAGCGCAAGTCCACAATCGGGACCGAACTTCGCGCTGGACTGACAACATTCCTGGCGATGGCCTACATCATCGCCGTCAACCCCGCGGTGCTCTCGGGCGCTGGCATCGATGCGGGAGCGCTCGCCTGCGCCACCTGCCTGGGCGCCGGCATCATGACCATCTGCATGGGCATCTTCGCCAACCGCCCGCTCGCCTGCGCGTCGGGCTTAGGCGTCAACGCGATGATCGCTGGAATCACCACCACCGTCTGCGGCGGTGACTGGCACGTGGCCATGAGCGTCATCTTCCTTGAGGGCGTCGTCATCTTGCTGCTCGTGCTTTGTGGCCTGCGCGAGGCCATCATGGACGCCATCCCGGTTGTCCTGCGTCACGCCATCTCGGTGGGTCTGGGCCTGTTCATCGCCATGATTGGCCTGTGCGATGCCGGCATTATCACCGCTGGCGCCGGTACACTCGTCGGTCTGGGCGACATCACCTCCCCCACCTTCATCGTCGGCATCATCTCCATCCTGGTGACAGTCGCCCTCGCCTGCCGCAACGTCCCCGGCTCGCTGCTCATCGGCATCGTCGTCGCCGTCATCGCCGGTATCCCCCTAGGTGTGACCCAGGCTCCGACCGGTATCATCGCCCCGCTCGACTTCTCGAGCATCGGTGGCCCCATCGCCGACGCCGGCGGCGTGCCCGCCATCGTCAAGGTCCTTACCGACCCCACGCTCCTCGTCATCTCGTTCTCGCTGCTCATGAGTGACTTCTTCGACACCATGGGCACCGCGATGGCCGTGGCCAAGCAGGGCGAGTTCCTCACCGACGACGGCAACGTCGAGAATATCAAGGAGATCCTGATCGTCGACTCCGCCGCCGCCGCTGTGGGCGGTTTCATGGGCGTCTCCTCCATCACCACCTTCGTCGAGTCCACCTCTGGCGCTGCCGACGGTGGCCGCACGGGCCTCACCTCCATCACCACCGGCGTGCTGTTTATTCTCGCCGCGTTCTTCTCCCCCATCGTCACCATCGTTTCCAGCGCCGCCACCTGCGGTGCTCTGGTCTACGTCGGCTACCTCATGATGAGCGAGGCCTCCGAGATCGACTGGTCCGACGTGTCGCAAGGCTTCCCGGCGTTCATGATCGTCGCCGGCGTGCCCTTCACCTACTCCATCTCTGCCGGCATTGGCCTGGGCTTTATCGCCTACGTGATCGTCGCGCTCTTTAAGGGCGAGGCCTCCAAGATCAAGCCGCTCATGTGGATCGCAGCCCTTGCCTTCCTCGTCTACTTCTTCGTGGCGTAACGGCATAGTCTGCTTAAACAAAACAACAAGGCGCGGAGTCGCATCGAACGGCTCCGCGCCTTTCTTTTAGCGTCTGCCCCCGTGCCAGCGTGCGACAATTGAGGCTGTCAATATCACTACACCGAGAGAAGCCTGCCTTGGAAGCGCATCATAAGCAGATAACCGTTTATTCAGAGTGTGCGGAAGGCGCGCCCGTCATCTACCTCCCCGTGGTTATGGGCGACGGTAGTGAAGTCTACGAGCGCTGCCGAGAGCTCGACTGCCCGCCGTTCACCCTTGTCGCCATTGGAGGGCTCGATTGGAATCGCGAGCTGAGCCCCTGGGAATGCGACGGAACTATACGAGATGCCGAGCCCTTTGGTGGACAGGCTGCTGGTTTTCTTGACGAGTTGTTGAAGCAGATGATCCCAGAGGCCGAATCATCACTTCCCTGCCCGCCCACCTGGCGCGGCATTGCCGGCTACTCGTTGGCGGGTCTTTTTTCACTGTGGGCACTTTGGCAAACAGATGTCTTTGAGCGCGCGGCGAGTGCGTCGGGGTCGCTGTGGTTCCCCGGCTTTATCGACTACGCGCGCGAGCGCACGATGACAGCTACGCCCGACGCCGCCTATCTTTCACTCGGTAAAAAGGAAACCAAGACGCCCAACCGCATGATGCGGCACGTGCTCGACGATACGCGCGCGATGGAAGGGCTGTTTATCGAGCGTGACGTTCCAACAACGCTGGAGCTCAACCCCGGCAATCACTTTGCCCAAACTGACCTGCGCATGGCGCGCGGCATCCACTGGATACTGACGCATTAAAAATGGTGCCCACGCGCATATACGCATGGGCACCATATCTTGTTTTAGCTGAACGCAGCTGCTACTCAGCAGCCTCCTCAAGCTCGGAGACATCGAACTCAAAACTTGCTGGCGGCGAACAACAGTTATGTTGCTTGCGGACGGCAAGTCCACAAGGGATAGCCGCATAAGCGGCGCAAGGGGGTGTAGCCACCTTGACGGAACGAAGTGACGCAACATTCTCGGTCAAGCAGTTTTCTTCTGCTGACGGAGAATGAAGCTCCGCAGGACGCACTACTCTCGACAGAGAGTATAGAAGTGCGCCCTTTAGTTCCTAAAGGGTTTTTATCAGTGCGACAAACAGAAAGTTGATGAGCCAACCGACTATTATTTTTCGTTGACTTTAAGTTCAAGGATATCCGGACGTGCATAATGTCCAATCGCATCATGCTCCATCTTACAGGCGGCAGGCAGACTCATATCGAGCTCTGCATAGATGATGGTTTCTTCATCCCAAACCGGCTTTGTCAAATAATGACCATACGGATCAATGATGCAGCTTCCGCCTCTGCACACAAATTCCGGAAGTTCCGATACGATATTGCGCTCACACAAGTCAGAAGGATACGAACTGCGTCTGATAATCATATCAGCATTTACAAAGAAACATTTCCCCTCGATTGCAATGTGCTGAATAGTGGCTTGCCATTCTGGATTGTCATTGGTGTTTGGCGAAATGTAAATGGTGATTCCCTTTTGATAGAGCGCTACCCGAGCAAGCGGCATATAGCTTTCCCAACAGATCATACTGCCGATTGGTCCCCACGGTGTTTCAGTAACAGGGAAATAATCCTTATTCGCATCTCCCCATACAACACGCTCAGAGCCTGTGGGCTTCAACTTTCTGTGTACCTTATATGACCCGTTCGGTTCAAAAATGACATTGCTGTTGTAGAGCGTTCCACTAACAGCGTCTCGCTCGGAAAATCCGAGGCTGATGTATGCCTCCGCTTTTTTGGCTGCCTCTGCGAGGTGTTGGAACTCCGAATCTCCGGCAACAACAGAGGCATCATAGTATCGTTTCCAGTCTTTTCGACCCTCCTCGCTTCGTTTTCCCATGCTAAAACCGAAATTCATTCCAACAGGGTATCCCGGAATAAACAGTTCCGGGAAAACAATCAAATCCGGTTTTTGGCTTGCAGCTTCACGAATATATTGAAGTGCCTTTTTAAGTGATGCGCTTTTGCTGAACATAACAGGCTCTGCCTGTACTAATGCGATTTTACAAGTGGTTTTGATATCCTTCATAACGACAATTTCACTCCTTTACAAATGGCTCTGTTAGACCAGGATTGACATTCCGCCCCATCAGCTTCTTGCTATTGCACAATGGCCGCCCCCTTGTCGGATTTGAATCCGGCAAGGGGGCGATGCGCCCGAGACCGGACGAGTTGATCGCCTGGCCCTGCCGTTTCATGCCGGCCTGCCGGCTATCTCGCCGTCTCCCCGTCGGGCGCCGGCGTCCTGACCCTCATCTCGAACGGCATCCCGCCCTCCCGGACGGGCGCCCTGAGGAACGCGTTGACGGCGGCGGACATGGACGGGCCGAGCTCATCCAGGATGGCCGTGGCCTCCCTCTTGACCTCCGGGTCGATGCGGATCGTCGTGGCCGGTATGTTCGACGGCATGGCCTCACCCCTCCTCGCGTATCGCGGTGCGACCATTCTACCGCCCCTGCGCGGCGGGCGCGGCCCAGTAGTCCATGTAGGGCGGCTCCACGTTGAACATGTCGCGGACGCGGCTCCTGCAGACGCCGTGCGCGAGCTGCCGCGCGACCGTGCGCTCGGCGGCGCCGGAATCGGCCGCCATGAAGGTTCGGCACCACCTGAACCAGGCGAGGTAGGCATCGAGGTGCTTCGTCGACACGCCCTTAAACGGCTCCATGAAGGCACCGAGGAGCGAGTGGACGGTGTTGATCCGGTTGATGGTTCCCTCGGAGCGGTCCTTGGGGTCGTAGGCCGCGTGCGCGGCGACCTCGAGCTCGGCGAGGACGCCGACGTAGGCGGCCGCCCTGTCGGTCGCGACGACCGAGCCGGCCGCGATGCGGCCCCTCAGCGCGTCCATGGCGCGCTCCCTCGAAAGGGCGCCCCGCCCCGTGACCTCGAGGAACGTCTCGTTCGAGTCGTTCACGCCGGTCATGACGCAGATCCGCTCGCGCGACAGCCCGCGTCTGTGCACCTGCTTGCCGCGTTGCCGGGAGGGGCGCGGCATCGTGAACGACCCCTTCGTGTGGTTGCCCTTGAACGACTCGGGGAAATAGGTCTCGTCGAGCTCGCAGCCGCAGCCCCTCTCGACCCTGAACGAGGGGGAGTAGGCCGAGAGGCACTCGATCAGCCTGTGGCGCATGGTGTAGGCGGTCTTGAGGCAGACGCGGCAGCGCCTCGCGCATTCGCGCAGGGGCAGCATGAGCACGAAGCACTCGGCGTAGGCCATCCAGGTCTCCTTCGGGAGCTTGCTCGTCCCCAGGATGCGCCCGCTGCCCATGCCGAAGGTCCTGCCGCAGCCCCGGCAGAGGTAGCGCTGCTCGCCGTTCCCGGCCTTACCCTTCTTCACGACCGCGGCGGACCCGCAGCGCGGGCAGCATTCGACTTCGTAGGCGGAGTCGGCCGCGTCGTCGAACGCCGCCGCGCGGATCACGTCCCTGACGGATTCGATCGCGCGGCGGCGCTCCGCCCTGCTCAGCCTCGCCATGTTCCGCTTGAAGGTGATTACCAGGTCTTCGGCGTTCATGCTGCCCCCATCGCCGCGCGTCTACAGGGCTAACGATATGGCACCGTGGGGACACATGTATGTCAATCCTGGTCTAACAGAGCCTTAAAAAATGCGCCCGCGCGTACGCACGGGCGCATTTTTTTGATTTAGCTGAACACAACCGCTATTCGGCAGTCTCCTCGAGTTCCGAGACATCGAATTCAAAATCATTGCCGGGCAGAATCGCATTGAGTACGATGTCCACCAGCGAGCCCACGGCAAGGCCGGAAAGCGAAATCGTCACGCCGCCCAGCTCCAGCACGATGGCACCGGCGGTGCTGTACGCAATGCCGAGCGAAAGCACGAGCACCAGGGCTGTCACCAACACGTTACGGTTGTTTTGGAAATCGACCTGGTTTTCGATGAGGTTACGCACGCCAACAGCACTGATCATGCCGTAGAGCACGAGTGACACACCGCCGATAACGCACGCCGGCATAGCAGCGATCACGGCAGCAAACTTGGGGCAGAACGAAAGCACGATGGCGCAGCACGCGGCAATGCGAATCAGGCGCGGGTCGAACACACGCGTCAGGGCGAGCACGCCGGTGTTCTCGCCATACGTGGTGTTTGCCGGAGCGCCAAAGAGCGAAGCCAGAATCGTGGCAAGACCATCGCCGAGCAGTGTGCGATGCAGACCGGGATCGGCAATGTAGTTGCGCTCGCAAGTCGAACCGATAGCAGAGATATCGCCGATATGCTCGATCATGGTTGCAAAGGCCAGCGGCATGATGGTAATGATGGCCGTCGTGGCAAGACCGCTATCGGACTGCGGTCCAAAGAGCGCAAACACCGTGTTGTCCCACACGATGGGAAGACCGACCCACGGAGCGGCGGCAATGCCCGAAAAATCGACCTCGCCCAACGCAGCCGCAACGGCATAGCTCACCACAACGCCCAGCAAGATCGGCACAATCTTGACCATGCCGCGACCCCAGATGTTGCAGATGACGATCACGGCCACGGCGACAACGGCAACAAACCAGTTGGTCTGGCAGTTGGCAATGGCGGAGCTCGCCAGAATCAGACCGACCGAAATGACGATGGGACCAGTCACCACCTCTCGCACGCGCCGTCACCTGCGAACGTTACCGCTATTTCCAAACGCGCTCGGCAACGCGCTTGACCAGCGCGATCTTTGCCCACTGCTCGTCCTCGGTCAGCTTGTTGCCAATCTCACAGCTGGCAAAGCCGCACTGGGGCGACAGGTACAGGTTCTCGAGCGGCACATACTTTGCGGCCTCGTGGATACGTTCGACGATAACGTCCTCGTCCTCAAGCTCAGCCGCCTTTGTAGTGACCAGTCCCAGCACGACCTTCTTGCCGGGAGCAACGTACTTGAGCGGCTCAAAGCCACCGGCGCGCGGCGTATCGAACTCAAGGTAGAACGCATCGACGTCCTCGTGCGCAAACAGGTACGGTGCAATGGGATCGTAACCACCCTCGAAGGCATACGTGGAGTGATAGTTGCCGCGACACACGTGCGTATTGATAACCAGATCGTCGGGCTTGCCCGCGATGGCGGCATTGTTGAGCGCCACGCCCAGCTCGCTCACTTTTTGCAGGTCAACCGGGCTCATGCCGGTCTTGGACACAAAGTCGGTATCGCAATAGATGCCCCAGGTGCAGTCATCAAATTGGATGTTGCGGCAGCCCGCGGCATACAGGTCGGCAATCACGGTGCGGTATGCTGCGGCAATGGCATCGGCGAGCTCTTCGTCGGTCTTATAGACGGCACGCAGGCTCTCCTGCTGGCCATCACAGCGGTCGAGTGTGACTTCGGAGAACGTCTGGATCGGCGCCGGAATGGTCTGGCGCGCGATCTGGCCCTCACCCTCGAGCGACTTGACAAATTTGAAGTGCTCGACGAACGGATGGTTCTCGCCGCTAATGGGACCGGTTACCGCGGCGGTGTCGGCGGTAGTCTCCTCATCGTGAAACATGTAGCCCGTGCGCGAGGCGCGGCGCTCAATGCCGTTGAGTCCCCACATAAAATCGAGGTGCCAGTAGCTGCGGCGGAACTCGCCATCGGTAATCACCTGCAGGCCGGCAGCCTTCTGCTTGGCCACTAAGTCGCGGATGGCCTCGTCCTCGACGGCCTTAAGGCCGGAAGCGTCGAGTTTACCCGCGACATAGGCGGCACGGGCATCCTTTACAGCCTGCGGACGAAGAAAACTGCCGACGATATCGGCGCGAAACGGCGCGTTCGGTTGAATCGAAGTGCTCATAGGTATCTCCCTTTGCATTGGTTGCTTTACTGGGACAGAGTATGAGCGCTCATATGGTCATCGTAAAATATACGTTTATAACAGTTTGATATAGATGCTTCCTATATCAGTCTGGACTGTCATAAAGAGACTTGAACCGTGCGGAGCACAGCAGCCTAGATATGCTGACGAATCGCGTCGATATAGGCCCGACCGTAGCGCGTGAGCGTCGTGTTCTTGCGCGTGATGATGCCAATCTCCATGTACTCGTCCACGTCGAGCGGAATCGAGATAATGCCGGGGCCGTTGAGCTCGTGGCTGATCACGCCCGAGCATACCGTGTAGCCGTTGAGGCCCATGGCCAAATTGAACAACGTCGCACGGTCGCGCACGCGGATATTTTTGCGACGCTCGAACGTCGAGGTCAGCTCCTCGGAATAGTAAAACGAGTTGTAGCTGCCCTGCTCGTAGGACAGGAACGGGTAGTCTTCCAGATCCTCGAGCGTCACGCCGGAGCGGCCCGCCAGCGGATGGTCGGCGCAGACGAAGACATGCGGCGTGGCGCAGAAGAGCCCTTCGAACACGAGCTCGTTGGCGGCAAGCATGCGCTCGATGACCTCGCGATTGTGCTCCGACAGATACAGGATGCCGAGTTCGCTTTTCATATGCGCGACATCCTCGATAATTTCGTGAGTCTGCTCCTCGCGCAGGGTAAAGTCGTAGCGCGCGGCATCGAACTCACGGATCACATCGACAAACGCATTAACGGCAAAGGAATAATGCTGGCAGCTCACACTAAAGTGCGGCACCTGCTCGGACGTACCTTTGTACTTGCCCTCGAGCAGGTCGGCCTGGTCGAGCACCTGGCGCGCGTACCCCAAGAAGGTCTCGCCTTCCTCGGACACAATGACACCCTTGTTGGTGCGCTCAAAGATATGCACACCCATCTCGTTTTCGAGATCGCGGATCGACGCGGTAATCGAAGGCTGCGACACAAAGAGCCGGCGCGAGGCCTCGGTGATGCTGCCGCATTCGGCAACTTTGACGACATATCTGAGTTGCTGGAGCTTCATGGCTTTCTCCCTAGACGTTTGTGACGTCGAAACCCGCCGTGTCCATTTTGCTCATAAACGACGGCATCTCCCCCGTCGCGGCGCAGGCGGCAATCTGATGCAGAGCCCCAGCGACCGCATCGTCTACCGCAGCGCCGATATGCCAGCGTGCGGCAGCCGTAACGGCCTCGTTGGCATTGGCGACTGCAACGGAGTTGGGAACGGCATCGATCATGGGCAAATCGTTATCGGAATCGCCGAATACGGCCACCTCGTCGGGCATCAGGCCCAAAGCACGCGCCAGCTCCAGCGCAGCGCAGCCCTTGTCCCAGCCGGTCGGAAGAACGTCGAACAGGCGCACGCGGTTGTTGGGAAACACGAGCGAGAGCTCCGGCACCTCAGCGGCAACACGCTCGCGCAGCTCGGCAAGCTCCTCGCGCGAACGGGCACTCCAGATATTCGCCTTGTATACCGGGGCATCGTCAACGACAGGACGACAGGGAGCCTCTTCGCCCTTGAGCCACGCGTTGCCGCCTGACTCCATGGCGCGACGCACGCGCTCGGGATCGCTTGTCACGCAATAGGCGTCGTTGTCCCAAAAGTCATCACCCAGACGGTAGACCTTCAAGTACGTATCGTCGGTCTCCTGTTCAAAATAATCGGCTAAGCGCATAAGGGCATCGTTGTCGATTGCGCGCGAAGCGACTACTTCGCCATCGACAAACATCACCTGGCCGTTGCAAAACGCACCGGTCGAATAACACTCGGAACGGTTTTTGAACATCCAGCCCATCGCGGACGGCTGACGACCCGAAACCGGCCCAAAGTGCAAACCCGCCGCCTGCATGGCATGAATACCCTCAATGGCGTAGTCGCTGGCGCCG
>UQKV01000061.1 GCA_900541665.1 uncultured Collinsella sp. | reverse complement strand
CTCCGGCTCGTGCGGAACTCGCGATCGACCAAACCCCGCGTCCCATCCCGGCGAGCCTCTGGCTAGTTACGACAATCAAAAAGCAACAAGGGGCTCCCCCGCTCATCAAACGGGAGAGCCCCTCGCCATACATAACGAATCAAGGTGCCTATAGGTAGACCTTTTCGAGAAACGATAATGTGTCCTGAAGACGCGCTCTCTCTTTACGATCGGTCTGCCGATTTACATAAGAAGAAAAGTCCGCAAAGAAGTCTCCGGCATCAGCCCTCATTTGCTCTATTAGCTCCAAGCGAGCCGAAGGCGGCAACAAACCCGCAAGTCGAACAATATCCGAGCGATGCTTTCGTCGATCTTTATCGTTGCAATGGCGCCCTTCTTCATAGCTCCTATTGATATCAATGTGTGCACGCATCTTGAGGGGAATGATATGGAGCGCATCGAGCAACGTAATGCCCTCTACGTTCGTTGCGTTGTCGCGAATAAATTCGTAGTAGCCATCGTCGAGAATAATTGCCGAAAGACTTGATACGGCCCCGTCAAAGGAAAGAGGTGCCACTTCGCTCGTTTCATCTTCGAGCACAAAATCAGGATGTCGGGCAAATAGCTCAATTTGGCCGGGATAGTCTAGGACTTGCCTTGATCCTTCGGGCAAACAGAACCGATAGTAAGCGCACCTTCCATCGCCGACCTTTCCAGTCTCATATCCGGCAGCTTTGATAAATGCCCACAATGCAGTGGCGAATTCAACGCCTTTCCCATCAACAATTACGACGACATCCAAGTCTTCAGTAGCTCTAAACGAATCGCCCTCATTGTCAAATAGAACGCTGCAGGCCCCTCCACCAATAAGGACGTAACCGCCTTTACAGCCGCTCATGGCATCGGCAAATCGCTCTATTCCCCTCACTTTTGACATATCGTCCTCCTGAGCTGTTCGACCGCGTCGAGCAGACGATCTTCTTTGTAATCTGCTTTTGCGCAAGCAACGTATAAGGAAAACGGGTCGACACACTGCAAACCAGTCGCGTCAAAACTAATATCGGACGGCGCGTCCACGGGATACGACCAGACCTCAATCACAACTGCCGCCGGTTCGTACCACTGAGCCTCCAGCCATCTGTCGCCCATATGCTCTTTCAAAGCCTCTAGCTGATATTTTTCGAGAGCAATGGTTGGAGCAGAGTCTTCATGGGCAAGGTCGGACATATAGCTAAGGGCAGACACACCGGAAAGCAGCGCATCAACGGCACGTAGCTCTGTTCTCTCGATAACCTTCTTGAGCCGGATTCGCTCTAAAACTGGCGTGCGAAGATAGTCCTCAAACCCATCTAGCAACGTCTCGGTCGACAGCCCGGCGTCACACAATATACGCTTTTTGCCGTCCCGCATAATCAACCCAGGAGCTATAGCGGCGATTTCCGAAAGATAGCCGCTGACGCTTGCCGCGCTTTTGCCACACAGACGCGCTAGGTCGCCGGCGGAGCAGTCAACCCATCGTCCCGCAATGAGATTTAGGACGATTCGTTGAGATTGGGACGAAAGCGGAGCAGCGGGAGAAGCACCCAGCACTTCATCGGAAATAACGGCTCCGATAAACGGCAGGAACGCATTTCGCTCATCTCGGATATATGCGATTCCCTCCGAAGAAAGCGCGCGCATAAAACCTAAATCCATAGCATCCCAGCAAATTGCCACCGGACGAGCATCTAACGTAAGCACTGCATTGACGAGATTTCGCGCCGAAATGACACTGGGCGGTTCTTTAGGTTCCGCAACAATAAAACGGCCCTGCTCAGACATGCCAAGCCGTGCCAAGCGAAGCGAATACCGTTCAAGATACATGCGAGGAATCTGCATCTCAACTGGCTCCGGGTCGATGGCGAGCTCTAAAGAGAAGAGTCTTTTTGGGAGACAATTTAGCAGCATGTCCAATCACCCTTTTCATTTCAGTTACATTTTAGTATCTATCTAAAATTATACTGAATCGTATAAAACGCTCAATCCCTAAAGTCATAAGAAACAATCCAAACGCAATAAAGAGACTCCCCCGCTCATCAAATGGGAGAGCCCCTACTCACATCTATTTTTCTATCAGCCCACCCGGCTCTCCAGATCAAAAAGCGAACGAGCAGAGCGACGTTCGCAAGCACCGTTACCCAAGGACCTGGGCGGGCGTATAGGGCAACATCGATCGCGAGTTCCGCACGCAAAGGAGAGCACTTAATGTGCTCTCCGTCTTGCGCAGGACTGCCCGAGCAGGCGATGTTGCCCCATACGCCCGCCCAGGTCCGCCGAGACTACGACAGCTTGACGATCGGTGCAAAACCTTTCATTAGCTTTTTGGTCTGGCCGGTCTTTTCGAATTGAACCTCGATCATGTCTCCAGCGACCGAGATCACGGTACCCGTGCCAAAGGTCTTGTGGCTCACGGTATCGCCTGCGGCAAAGTCCTGCGATGCGCTGGCGCGATCAACCTTGCGCTCCACCGTCGGGGACACCTTGGACGAGGGCTTTTTGGCTCGCGGTGCGCCCGAGCCAAAGGTCGAGGCAACACGGCCAGCGTCGGGCGAGACCCCACGATGGCGCTCGGTCCCGTAGCTGCTGCCACCAAAGAAATCGTCAAAGCTCGATCCGCCGCGCGAACCGGAACCGCCAGTCGAGCGCGTATGCGAACCAAATACCTTGCCGCCGTACATATCCGAACCCATGCCCGAGCCAAAGGTGCCGTGACGGTCGCCTCGCTTCTCCCAACCCGTGCCTTCAAAACCGGCAGAACCGATACCGCTAAACTCGATATCCTCAAACGGAATCTCGTTGAGGAAGCGCGAGCGCGGGTTGGCAGAGGTCGAGCCGTAGGTGCGACGCGTGGCCGCATAGGTCAGGAACAGGCGCTTACGGGCACGCGTGATGGCGACGTAGGCCAGGCGACGCTCCTCCTCGAGCTTACCCGGGTCATCGCTGCCGCCAAAGTCGTGCACGTGCGGGAAGATGCCCTCCTCCATGCCGGCCACGAACACCGCCGGGAACTCCAGGCCCTTGGCGGAGTGGATGGTCATCATGGTAATGGCATGCGTCTCGCCGGCCAGGGAATCCAAGTCGGAGCGCAGGGCCAGCCACTCCATGAGTGCCGGTAGCGCCTTACAGGTGAGCGGACCATAGGTGCGCTCAATCTCGTCGGCATGCACGGCACCCGCCGGCATCCCCGTCGGCGCGGCATACGCGTTGCCCGCGATGGCGGCGGCCAGGGCATCCTGCGGCGAGAGCGCCGGGGCGGCTAGGCTATCGAGCGGATTGGAACCTGCGGCATCGCGCGCGCCGACGAGTGCCTCAAACGAGGATGCCGGGGCAGATGGCCCCGGTTCGGGCGCAGGCGCGCTCACCACAACGGGCTCGGACTCAGGCTCGGCAGGCACGTCGGCAACGCCGGCTGCGCGCAGCTCTTCCAAGCTCTCGAGCGTACCCTCGATGTCCTCGTGCGTCTCCTCAAATTCGGCAGCGACGCCCAGGAATTCCTGGATGTTCTCGGCACGGCTCTCAGACTCCATGGTGCCCTCGGCGCGAAACGCCTGCAGCAAGCCCGTCTTATCGACGATCATCTCGACAACGTCCTTGAGCTCGCCGTCCATGCGGCGGCCCTCGCGCACCAGCGACACAAAGCTCGACAGGCCGTTGCGCACCTTGGCACTAAACATGCCCGTCTCGGCGCACGCGATCTCGCAAGCCTGGAAGAACGAGCAACGGTTGTCGCGCGCCAGCTGCTCGATTTTTTGGATCGAGGTGGAGCCGATGCCACGGCGCGGTGTGTTGATGACGCGCTTGACGCTCATCTCGTCGGCCGGGTTCACGATCATCTTAAGGTAGGCCATGACATCACGGATCTCGGCACGGTCGAAGAATCGCGTGCCGCCCACGATCTTGTAGGGCACGCCCGCGCGCAGAAACATATCTTCGAGAATACGCGACTGGGCGTTGGTGCGGTAGAACACGGCGATGTCGTCGTAACTCGTGCCCTTGGCATGCAGCTTTTCGATCTCGCCGGCAATCCAGCGACCCTCGTCGCGCTCATCGCTTGCCTGGAAGGCCTGGATCTTCTCGCCGTCGCCCTCGGCCGTAAACAGGCGCTTGTCCTTGCGCTGCGAGTTGTGACGTACCACGGCGTTGGCGGCGTTCAGGATATGACCCGTAGAGCGGTAGTTCTGCTCCAGCTTGACGGTCTTGCAGTCTTTAAAGTCCTTCTCAAAGTCCAGGATATTGGTGATGTCGGCGCCACGCCAGCTATAAATGGACTGATCGTCGTCGCCCACGACCATGAGGTTTTGGTACTTGGCGGCCAGCAGGTTGGCGATTTCGTACTGGACGTGGTTGGTGTCCTGATACTCGTCGACGCTAATGTAGCGGAAGCGCTCTTGGTACTTATCGAGCACCTCGGGGCGGGTGCGCAGCAGCTCAAGCGCGCGCACGAGCAGGTCGTCGAAGTCCATCGCATTGGCGGCGCGCAAGCGACGCTCCAGCTCCAAGTAGACCTGTGCGGCCTTTTTATCGTTGGGGCTATCGGCGCTCTTGAGCATGTCCTCGGGGCCGATCATGGCGTTTTTGGCCGAGCTGATCTTGCTGCGGATCATGTTGATGGGGAACTGCTTTTGCTCGATGCCGAGCGCCTGCATAATGTCGCGCACCATGCGCTTTGAGTCATCGTCATCGTAGATGGTGAACTGGCCGGTGTAGCCCAGCAGGTCGGCGTCCTCGCGCAGCATGCGCACGCACATGGCATGGAAGGTGCACACCCACATGCCGCGGGTACCGCTGGGAATGAGCGCCGCCAGACGCTCGCGCATCTCGGCCGCGGCCTTGTTGGTAAACGTGATGGCAAGAACCTGCCAAGGCTTAACACCCAGGTCGCCGAGCATATGTGCGATGCGGAAGGTCAAGACGCGGGTCTTGCCCGAGCCGGCGCCGGCGAGCACCAGCAACGGACCCTCGGTGGACAGGACCGCCTCGCGCTGGGCGGGATTAAGGCTGTCAATGTCGACGAGCGGCTTGGCGGGCTTGGGCGCCGGCGCGGGAGCGTCGTAGATGTCGAGCGGGACGAGCTCGGGCTCCGGCGCTGCAGGGGCGGTGTATGCATCGAGCGGCACGGGTTCCGGCGCGGGCGGCACGGGTACCGCGGCGTTCTTTTCCCAGGGCAGGGGCTGGGTCATGGGCGACTCCTCATCTGACGGACGGCGCGCCTGCGGGCAGCGCCATAGTTTGAGCCGTACCAGTATACCGAGCCGCGCGGACACCGACGCAAATCACACCACGACTCCGTGCGCCACCGTCAGACCCGCCCCAGCGGATTTGGCGCAATGGGGTCAGGTTGCTTTGCACCAATCTATTGACAATCACGGAACCGCCGATGTCATGGCCACGGTAGCGAGCGGCGGCCAGGGCGAACAAATTGGCATGAAAAGAGGGCGGCATAGACCTTTTGGTCATGCCACCCCCTTTGAATGACAAGTTGTCGCCCTGGCCGTCGCGCAGCGTCAACTAAGTTAGAGGCCGAGCATCGGCTCCAGGACAAAGAAGTACGCGAGAACCACGATGCCCAGGATGATGCGGTAGACGCCGAAGCACTTAAAGTCGTGACGCCGCACGAAGCCCATAAGCCACTTGATGGCAATGAGCGACACCACAAAGGCGACGACGCAGCCCACGCCCAGGATGGCGATTTCGTTGGTGCCGAACGTGCCGCCCTTAATAAAGTACTTGACCAGCTTGAGCGCACTCGCACCAAACATGACGGGAATGGCCAGGAAGAACGTGAACTTAGACGCCACCGAGCGCGTGCAGCCCAGCAGCAGGCCGCCGATGATCGTGGAGCCGGAGCGCGATGTGCCCGGAATCAGCGAAAGCACTTGGAAGCAACCGATACCCAGCGCGGTCTTCCAGCTCAGATCCTCGAGCGTAGTGATGGAGCCAAAGTCCAGGTTATCGTCATCGTCTGAAGCGGCAGCCGCAGCGGGAGTGGCAAAATGCGCACCAGCGGGGCGTCCGCCCGCCACCACGGCACGCGAACCAAACGAACCGGCAAGAGCAGCCTGGTCGCGCTTGTTCGCGCGCCAGTTCTCGATCACGATAAACAGCACGCCGTACACAATGAGCGCCAGCGCCACGACGGGAGCATTATAGAAATGCTCCTCCATCCAGTCGTTAAGCGGCAGACCGATCGCCGCAGCGGGAATACAGCCGAGCACAATCTTGCCCCACAGTACCCAGGTGTCGCGACGACCCTCCTTGCCCTTGCTGGGAGAAAACGGGTTGAGGTCGTAGAAGAACAGGACGCAGACAGCCAAAATGGCGCCAAGCTGAATCACGACCAGGAACATATTCCAGAACGTCTCGCCCACGTTCATCTTGACGAACTCGTCCACCAAGATCATGTGACCGGTCGACGAAACAGGCAGCCATTCGGTGATGCCCTCGACCAGGCCCATGAAGGCAGATTTTAGAAGCTCGATGATATCCAAAGGGACCCCCTCGTTAGACACCCGCCGATATTGTTCTGCGGACGGTGCGGGCGATGTCCCATTATCAACCGTTGGCGGCGCGCCTGCGCCTACCCTTACCAAAAAACTCGCCCGTTCACAGAATTGCGAGCGGTCAAACCCAAATCCTTGGGTATAACTGCAACAAGATAAAGTGTCCGGCGGCCACGCATCCGCGCCCGCCCGATGCACGAGCCCCACGCCCGTGCGATAGACCAAGGAGGAAACCATGAACGAGGGCTACACCAAGGTATTTGTTTCACTCGACGGTACTGAGCAGCAGGATTTTGTGCTCGCACGCGCCATCAAGGTCGCCGCGAACAACGGCGCCAAGCTGATTATCGGCCACGTTATCGATTCCACGGCACTCGAGAGCGCCGGTTCCTATCCGGTCGATCTGGTCAACGGCCTAGAGGAGGCATTTAAGAACTCCATCGCCAAGCAGCTCGAAGAGGCCAAGGCCAATCCCGACATTCCCGAGGTCGAGGTCATGATTCGCGCCGGCCGCATTCGCGAGACGCTCAAAGACGAGATGCTCGACGTGGTCAAGCCCGACCTGGTGCTCTGCGGCGCTCGTGGCCTGTCCTCGATCAAGTATGCACTCCTGGGTTCAATTTCGACGTTCCTGCTGCGCAACACCGACTGCGACATCTTGGTCGTGAAGTAGCAAACGTACGCCTAACGCATCGCGGAGCGCAAGCCCACGTGCCCAAGTCTTCCAAGAGCGGGACCACCATTACGGTGGCCCCGCTTTGCTTTAGGCTGAGAATTGCTCCAGAACCCTCATTCTCTCAACGGAATCCGTCTGAATTTTCAGAGCGACCCGACCCAAATCTCCGGTTGCAGAGGCAAGTTCTGCAAGCTGGGCAGACACCTCTTCAGCCACTTCCGCCGCGATGTTCTTGATCATCTTGAGTGGCAGATGCAAATCTTGAGACATGAATTCGAAATCTTCAGGAGTCACCCCATCGATCACCCGGTGATCCCCAATATCAATCCCAAGATTATGGTCGTATCCCATTATCGTCGTGCAAACAATATCGTATGCAGGGGCCAACCTCTTTTCCCGCCAACTCGGACTATAAAGAAACGAATGGTTCTTGAGATGCGAGTCGCAATTCCCCAACGCATAATCGACCATTACCTGACGAGCGAACATTTGAGTATCAGCAATTACGTTAGACGATTGCTCTCTTATCAATCGGCCGCAAAGAGCCATATAGCAGCTATCGGGACGTGTCTCGTATTTCATATACGAAGGCCAGCCAACCGCTTGGCAAAAATCCTCCTGATGCAGCCTCAGAGGCACATCGAATCCGCTCATCGACGGCGGCTCATTGCTCCAGATTCTGTCATAACGCTCGGAAAAGAACGCACCAGGAATCGTATCCGAAGCTTCTGAACGGGCAATTTCAAGCCCAGCAGCAGACGCTGCCGTCATGCAAATTAATTCGTTGAACGGCAAATCCGGATGTTTAGTTGAAGCAATCTTGACTATGTGAGTCGAGGGGGCAGAGCCGAGCGGCAGCATCCAATCCCCCGACCCGGCCTTTTTTGCATCTTTACCGCGCGGTAAAAACCAACCGGTTTTAGACTGAGCGCCCGCCAACGACAGCCTCGAATCCTGCATATCATTTGCAATCTCAAACACTTCCGCCTTAGAAAGTGCCTCAAAATCCTCGTCTTGCAGAGGACGATAGCCCGGATCGTAGCTCGATTTCTCATCGCCGAGAAACCTCAAGGCACCAACGCACTCATCGCCCAAACGCTCGAGCATCGATAAATAGTCTGACTGGGGGATTTGAAAACGCATCGACAGCTCATGCCGAACCGGGCCCTCGGGAAGCATGCCCGAAAAGAAGGCCGAAAACTCATTGCTGGCATATGGCTCATGTCGCAAGGGAAGAGAAGCTGAGAGTGCGGCAGCATCGTCGCGTTCAAGATATCCCTCATCATATGCAAACGTCTCGTTTACGGGGTCGGCCCTCTCAAATTCTCCGACCAGCTCAAACGTTCCCCGATACTCACGATAAACCTTTAATGCCATGAGCCGTCGCCCCTCTCCCTCAGGATCAAATCGACCCCCAAGCTGTTAGCGATTTGAAGGGTTTGGCGAAGATTGGCACCCGCCTTTCCACGCTCAAGCTCGCTCACAAAGCGCAAACTGCACTGGTTGAAATCAGCCACATCGCGTTGAGTATAACCGAGCTTCTTCCGGCGCTCACGCAAATATGCACCGAGTTCAGCTGGGTCAAAAATCGTTCGCTCATTCCAGTCTTGCATGCTAATCCCCTATGATTATCCCAAACGGGATAATCATAGCACATCATGATGGAATTATCCCGTTTGGGATAATTGTCTTAACGTGAATGACGCTCCGGGACGTTACACCGCGACGACTACTCAAAGTATTGAAACTTGTTGGTCGAGAAGGCAAACGTGACGACAAAGCCTTTGCCGGGCTCGGATGCCGCGGTGACGTCGATGCCCATCTTGGAGCAGAGGCGCGCCACCAGGTAGAGGCCGATGCCCGTTGCGCGCTTGGTGGTGCGGCCGTTGTCGCCGGTAAAGCCCTTCTCGAACACGCGCGGCAGGTCGGCCGCGCTCACGCCGCAGCCGTTGTCCGCGACAGTGAGCTCGATGCGTTCGCTCGCCAGGCCCTCGTCCAGCAACGCGCCCGAAAACACGATCTTCGCGCCGTCCTCGCGCGCATATTTAATACTGTTCTGAATAAGCTGGCCCAGAATAAACTCGAGCCACTTCTCGTCGGTAAAGACCTCGAAGTCGAGGTTCTCGCACACCGGAGCCACGTGTGCCGCGATGAGCTCGCGCGCGTTGGCTTTAATCGCGCCCGTCACCAAGGTCTTGAGATCCCAGCGGCGAATCAGGTAGTCGCGCTCCACGACTTCCGAGCGCGCATAGTAGAGCGCCTGGTCGATATAGCGCTCCACGCGAGCCAGCTCACGGCCCAGGTCATCCACGCGCGACAGGTCGTCTTCGCTGCCATCCAGGTTTTCCAAAATCAGATGAGCCGCCGCCAGGGGCAGTTTGGCCTCGTGGACCCAGCTCTCGATATAGTCGCGATAGTCATCGGTCTGACGCCGGCCTTCGGCAACCTCGTCGCAAGCGGCTTTGCCCACCCGGCGCAAGACCTCGTACTCGAGCTCGCCCTCGGCATAGGTCGGGCATTGCACCATCTCCTGCACCCATGCGGGGCTCTCGAGCTCCTCTGCCGCGCGCTCCAGCTGGCGCAGAAAACGGCGGCGGCGCGCATACTCGATCACGACGCCCAGCATGCCAAAGATAAAGGACACACCAACCGCCACGACCACAATAGATGTCGAAGCACCGGCGACCGCCAGCACAAAGCAGCTCAGCAGCACGCCGCACGTCCACACGGCGACGGGAAGCAGCGAGTCTTTAAAGAACTTGCCAAACGACATAGCCGGCCCCTAGACCGAATAGCCTTGGCCGCGATGCGTCGTCAAATACCCCTTGATGCCGATTTTTTCGAGCGTGGTGCGCAGGCGGTTGATGTTGACGGTGAGCGTATTGTCGTCCACGAAGGCGTCGGAGTCCCACAGGTCCTGCATGATGGCCGAGCGCGAAACGATCTTGCCCGCGCGACTCAGAAGCAGTGAGAGGATACGCAGTTCGTTTTTGGTGAGCTCGGTGCTGGTGCCGGTTTGCGTGTTGGTGACCATTGAGCGGGCGAGGTCGAGCTCCAGCCCCTTGTGGACAAGTGTACTGCGCTCGCCTGCCGCCGCGGTGCGACGCAGCAGTGCGTTGATGCGCGCCACAAGCACGCGCGCGCTGTAGGGCTTGGGAACAAAGTCGTCCGCGCCGAGCGTCATGGCCATGACCTCGTCGATCTCGGTCGTGCGCGACGTGAGAACGATGATGGGGACCTCGGATTCGCGACGGACCTCATGGCAGATATGCTGGCCGTCCTTGACGGGAAGCGTGAGGTCGAGCAGCACCAGGTCGGGCGCGGCGGCGAGAATATCGCGCGAGACATGCTCAAACGATTCGCAGGCCTCAATTTCAAACCCGGCGCGGGCAAGGATGTCGATAAGCTCACGACGAATGGGCTCGTCGTCCTCAACGACATAAATCAGCGCCATGTGTCCTCCCATTTCGCGTAACTTGTACTTTCCACACCATTATGCCCACGGCGTCGCAGGTACACGCCTCGCGCGGTGCCAGGTGACAGAACTGTTCGCGAGCGGGGGCGTTTTGTCCGCCTCGCACTCGCAGCGGTGGCGGGGACCAAAATGATTCTTTAATCCCCGTCCCAGAAAAATCGTTTAGCGACGGGCACGGAGCTTTTCGTAGCCTTCGGCGAAGAAGGCGACCGTCGCGGCGTCGGCCTCGGCGGCGTCGGCCTCGGCTGCGGGGACCACGCCGTGCTCGTCGCTCACCAGGAACAGCGCGCCCTTAAGCTGCG
>UQKV01000060.1 GCA_900541665.1 uncultured Collinsella sp. | reverse complement strand
CAACCTTGCCAAGGTTGGGGTCGCGGGTTCGAGCCCCGTTGTCCGCTCCAAGCGCAACAGTCCGGCTACTACGGTAGCCGGGCTTTTTCGTACCCATCGCCTGGGCTCGAGCCCGAGAGGGAGCGAGCGTTAGACAAACGCGGAGCGTTTGTAGCGAGCTGGCGAGGACGCCGACAGGCGGCCGAAGCCGGCGCGTATCCGCGAAGCGGATACGCGGACGCCCCGTTGTCCGCTCCAACTACCTTACGCGGTTCTAACGAACCGCGTTTTTTGTTGACGCTGCTCGAGCCCCGGGCACCCCATCTTGCCCCTCAATCGTCGGTCGCGTACATAAAGTACGCTTCCCTCCTCTTTCGCGGCAACCTGGGGCACCCGGAGCCCGCTCGCTGTCGTGGTAGGGGGAGTGGGTCTTCCGTTCTTTTCACTAATTGGTCAATCCGTCCCAGGTGGCTCGAACTTTTTTCAAATTATTGGAAAATAGTTCTTGCATTCGGGTGGATCATCCCGTATATTAAATCCTCGCAGGCGGACATGGCTCAGTTGGTAGAGCACAACCTTGCCAAGGTTGGGGTCGCGGGTTCGAGCCCCGTTGTCCGCTCCATTTGGGCGTTTAGCTCAGGGGGAGAGCGCTTCCCTGACACGGAAGAGGTCAGAAGTTCAAATCTTCTAACGCCCACCAAATGTTCGCAGCCCAGAGGCTTGGCCTCTGGGCTGTTTTTGTTTCGGTCACCAAATGGGTCGCCAAATCGCCGGCAAAAGGTATCTCGATTCATGAAAGAGCGGTTCTGAGCGTCTGTTTAGCCTTGTCATCTCAATCGAGTGGGGGTTGACCATTTTGAACATAACCGTGCATCTCGTTGACGTTTCAGCGATCGATCCCGGCGAGACCGTTGATATGGCATCAATCGCGGGACGCTATGCCTTACGTGCCTCCAATGGGGATCTCCCAATTGCGTCTCGGAGAGAAGCTGCAGGCGTGGGTCTGCTTCTTCGCGACGCCCTGGGTGTCTTCGACGACACCCAGCTTGCGTGTTCTGCTTTCGGCAAGATCGAGCTTGCGGATGGGGAGGCCCCCTCTATTTCCATTTCACATGGCGGAAGCGTGGCCGTCCTCGCTGTTTCCGATGTTGCTCGGTCGGTCGGAGGACCTATTGGCGTGGATATCGAGGCGATCGATGAGATTGCTCCCGTTGCGGTTGAGCGTATGGTGAGCGACGACGAGCGCGCGTGGATTAACGCTGCCCCCAATTTGCAAGAACGCTATCTTCGCCTGAGTCAGACGTGGACGCGCATCGAGGCCATCCTCAAGGCTGAGGGCGTCGGGTTTTCGATTGACCCTCGCAAAGATGGCATGCCCGGCGGATGGAATGCTTCGTCGGTGACATACGGTCGCTGCGTCATCTCTTGTGCGGCACGCTCTATGCCTCGTATCGTCGTCAAGGAGCATGCCTTTCGGGTAGCATAGGAGCCAATCGCCAATAGGGGAGGCCGCCATGTCGCTGAACGCTCAAAACGATATTGCTTCACGGATCGAGGATGCCGTCTTTGAACTTATGGCGACAACTCCGGTGCAGTCGATTAAGGTGGCCGAGGTACTTCGCCTTGCCCATACATCCAAATCGACGTTCTATCGCTGTTATCGCTCTGTCGATGATGTGGTTAAACGTTTTGAAGATGAGCTGCTCCAGAATATGCAGGACATCAATGATGTTGCGCTGGAGGCTCGTTTTGGCGATGCGCAGCTGGACCCTACGCCCACGATGATCAAGCGCATGGAGATCCTCAAGGCTAATCGCTCGAAAGTTTTGGCACTTAACAGCGATAACGGCGATCCCGTGTTTGCCCACAAGGCAACGATCTTTATGCATGACTATTTTCGCAATCGGCTTCGCTCGACATTTTCCGATGAAACGGACCTCGATCTGTATCTAGCATTTGCGCTTGCGGGCCACCATAACCTCATTCAGTATTGGCTCGAGGCCCGGCCCGACCTTGAGGCGCGCACCGTTGCCGCCGCCCTCAATCGCATGTTCTACGCACCGCTCTTTGTCGACGATGCATCGCGTCATTGGCACCCACGTATTCCCGATTTTGAAAGGCCAGTCGCGTGAGCGGTCGATATTTGGGGATAAACGGTTGTATTCAGGGCGAGTTTTAGATATCTCTGATCATTAGCTCAAATAATACGAGTCCGTTTATCTGCTATTTGGAACGCCTAGCCCCGATGTGTCCCATATGATGGGACACATCGGGGCTTTTTGTCTCACGTGTCTCGTTTAACCCCTCATAAACTAAAGCTACGTTCAAAAGAACCACTGCAGTAGTTCAACGTGTGACGGCACAGAAAAGCCGCGAGCGCTCTCTCACCTTCGCTCGCGGCCGGACTGCGCCATCACTCCGTACGCCTTCACATGATTAGGATGTGATATTCAGTGGTTACGCTCGGAAAGAACATGCGCAGCGTCTCGATTGTAGGCGTGGGCTGCACCCCGTTCAAGGATTTTGAGGAGCATCCCGAGACCCAGGGTATTGGCGAGGGCGAGGCGTTTGGCTATGCGGCCCTCGAGGCAATTGCCGATGCCGGTCTTGAGCCCCGCGATATCGACTTTTTCTATCACGGCAGCGCCAATCCGTATCTCGTTGGCGATTGCATTACCCCCAACATGCAGGTTGCCGATTGGTTTGGCGTTCGTGCCAAGGGCTCCGTCCATCATTCCGAGGCTTGCTGCACGGGTTACGTCGCCCTTGAGCAGGCCGTGATGGCGGTTGCTTCCGGTGCTTACGACGTTGTCCTTACGGGTGCCTGCGATTTGGCTTCGACTCTTCCCGTCGAGCATATGCCCTCCCATATTCGTCAGGACTTTACGCTCGACGTCATGATTCCCTCGCTCGATAAGATCTATGACCGCGCGTATGGTCGCCCGCTTGATGGTGCCTTTGGCGTGTCGTTCGACAACTGGATCAACGAGTATTCGATGCAGTACGACCTTACCGCCGATCAGATTGATGACGCCCTGAACGGCCTTACCAAGAGCCTTCGCCGCGGTGCCGTCCTGAATCCCCTTGCCTGGTACGAGACTACGGTCGAGGAGGACGCGAAGGCAGCCGGGTTCGATACCGCCGACGAGTATCTCAAGAGCATGTATAACCCGCGCGTTACGCAGTACCTGCGTGTTACCGGCTTTGAGAAGAAATGCGACGGTGCCGCAGCTGTTGTCGTGATGCCCACGGAGAAGGCCAAGGCCATGGGGGTGCCGTATGCGCCTATTGAGGTTCTGGGTACGGGCGCTTCTGCGGTCGAGGCCGGCCTGCTTCACAACGAGCACTGGGCTACCGAGCTTGCCGCCAAGCAGGTCTACGACCTTACCGGCGTGAGCCCCGACGAGATCGACCTGTTTATGTGCAATGACTTCTTCCTTGCTTCCGAGATCGTCTCGGCTGAGGAGTGCGGCTATATTCCGCGCGGCGAGGCTTGGAAGTACGCGATCGATGGTCGCACCGCTTTTGACGGCGATAAGCCCATCAACCCGCACGGTGGTCGTTGCAACTTCGGTCACGCCCATGGCGCATCCGGCATCGCCGATATCGTTGAGGCCGTCAAGCAGATGCGTGGCGTCGCCGGTGCTACCCAGATGAAGAAGGTTCCCGAGACGGCGTTCCTGCGCGGTTTTGGCGGTTCTCAGAACGTGCGCTGCCAGATTCTTCGTATCGTCGCCTAAGCGACCGCGGTTTTCGATTTCCCATAAGGAGTATTCTCATGCAACTCAAAGATATGGAGCCCGTGGTCAAGAAGTTCTACACGGGTCTTGAAGAGGGCATCTATTGGGCGCGCCAGTGCCCCGAGTGCGGAGCCGTCGAGTTTCCGCCCCACCTTGCCTGCAATGCCTGCGGCTATCACAAGACCGATTGGGTCCAGGTTTCCGGTCACGGCCATCTGATCGATTTTACCTTGCCTGGTCCGCAGAACGACAAGCCCTACCTCAAGGAGTATGGCAAGTACGCCTACGGCGCCGTCGATATCGACGAGGGTTCTCAGTACACCTACGTCATCTACGGCATTACCAAGAAGAAGGCCCCCGAGATTCGCGCCAAGCTCATGGCGGGCCAGACCGTGGGCGTCCACGCCAAGGTCATCGATCGTCCTGGCTACAAGGAGCTTACGTTCGAGCTTGACGACTAGGCTTTCAACCCTTTTAACAATTCGATTCCTCTCTTAGGCCACGGCGGGACCCATGTCTCCAGCCCGCCGTGGCCGCCCCTCTTTTTCGATTGAAAGGCACCATCATGAACGAAGAACTCACTCAGCAGATCTGCGATTTTGCCAAGTCCGCCTACAACTATGACGGCGATGTGACCCCTGAGACGACGTTTGAGACCCTGGGCAAGGGCTCGATGAAGATGATCGCGCTGACCTCCATGATCGAGAACGAACTCGATGCCGAGGTTCCCGTTCGCGAGGTCATGGTCATGAAGACCATCGGCGAGCTTATCGAGCGTACTGCCGAAGAGATGGAGTAACTGCCATGGACCTGATGCAGACCCTGCGCGAGCAGGCTGCCGCCAAGCCTATGCGCGTTGCTTTTCCCGAGGGCGAAACCGAGACCATGATGCAGGCGGTCGCAAAGATCGCTGCCGAGCGTCTCGCCGAATGTGTGCTGGTCGGCGACGGCGGTAAGCTCAAGGAGCTTGCCGATGAGCGCGGCATCTCCCTTGACGGTATCGAGATTGTCGATGTGACCGACGAGGAGGCGAACGCCGCTTGTTGCGAACGCTACCTTTCGCATCCGGATTGCAAGTTTAAGCCCAAGGGCGCTGCGCGCCGTATGACGCGTCCGCTTGAGCGCGCCCTGATTTTGCAGGTGCTCGGCGATGTCGACGTTATGTTCGCCGGCATCGATAACGCCACGGGCGACATCATCCTAGCGGGACAGACCATCGTCGGCCTTGCCGACGGGGTGGACACCGTGAGCTCGTGCGGTATCGCCGACATTCCCAACTGGAACGGCGGCGAAGGCGGCCTTTTGGCTTTTGGCGATTCCGCCGTTTGCGTTGACCCCACGAGCGAAGAGCTTGCCTCGATTGCGATTTCGTCGAGCGAAACGGTGCGCTCGCTGACCGGATGGGATATCCGTTGCGCGCTGCTTTCGCATTCGACTGACGGTTCGATGGATAACGAGCTTGTCGACAAGGTACGTCGCGCCCGCGAGATTGCCAACGATCGCCGTCCCGACCTTGCCATCGACGGCGAGTTCCAGTTTGATTCGGCGATTAACCCCAAGGTTGCGGCCAAGAAAGTTCATCGCGAATCCGCTGTTGCAGGCCAAGCTAACGTGGTCATCTGGCCCGATATCAACGTGGGCAATATCGGCGTCAAGATCATCCAGAATCTGACCGGTGCCAATGCCTACGGCCCCATGCTTCAGGGCTTCAAGAAGATCGTGTGCGATTGCTCGCGCTCTGCGCCCGTCGACGAGATCGTCGGCAACGTGGTGATGAGCTGCGTGCGCGCCCAGGCGCTTAAGGAGGCTTAAGGTATGTCCGATAAAAAGACTCCCTGGCGCGTCCTGGTAATCAACCCGGGTTCCACTTCCACGAAGGTGGGCGTTTTTGAGGGCGATGAGTGCAAGCTCAGCAAGAACGTTGCGCACGATGCGAAGGACCTTGCCCAGTTCGATGGGGTTTCGGCTCAGATGCCGTATCGCTGCGATCTGATTCTTGGAGCACTGGGGGAGGCGGGCCTGAAGCTCGAGGACTTTGATGCATTTGTCGGTCGCGGCGGCGGCTTGCTTTCGCTGCCCGGCGGCACGTATGTCATCAATGAGGTCATGCTCGAGCATGCCCGCGTCGGTGCGAACGGCATTCAGCACCCGGCGCAGTTGGGCCCCCAGATTGCTCATGAGTTCGCCTCAAAGACGGGAAAGCCCTCTTTTGTGGTGAATCCTCCCGATACCGACGAGCTGTGCGACCTCGCACGTATGACGGGCATTAAGGGCGTGTATCGAAACGTGCACCTGCACGCCCTTAATCTCAAAGAGACCGCCATCCGCCATGCGGCAAAGCTCGGTCGCCCCTATGATGAGTGCAACTTCATTGTTTGCCATATCGGTGGCGGCATCTCTATCTCGGCTCATCTTAAGGGCAAGATGGTGGACGGCAACGACATCGTTGGCGGCGAGGGTCCCATGGCGCCGACGCGCTGCGGATCGGTTCCCGCGATCGAGGTCGCGAAGTATGCGGCAGAGCATGGTCTCGACGTTGCCCGCGCCCATTGCATGAAGACCGGTGGCTTCGTTGACCTTTTGGGTACGTCCGATGCCATCGAGGTGTGCGATCGCGCCGCTGCAGGCGATAAGGCTGCGGCTCGCGCCTGGGATGCAATGGTCTACCAAATCTGCAAGTGGATTGGCGAGATGGCTTGTGTGCTGAAGGGCGACGTCGACGGCATCTTGCTCGGAGGCGGCATGGTCCACAGCAAGGAGCTCGTTGCCTCGATTGAGGAATGCTGCTCTTGGATCGCCCCCGTGTCTGCCTATCCGGGCGAGTTTGAGCTCGAGGCTATGGCCGCTGGTGCCTGTCGCGTGCTCGATGGTGTCGAGGAAGCGCTCGTGTACAGCGGAGAACCCGTGTTCACCGGATTTAACGACTAAAAGCGCTGTGTTTGGGGCGGCCGCTGGTGACGTCCGGCCGCTCCGACCCTTTTCTCTAAGTGTAAGGATGGATCATGGATAAAACCAAGATCAAGTACCTGGTGGGCATTTATGCTGCCGCCATGTGCATTATGGGCATGTTGGTGCCCGTCCCCATCGTGGCCTCTGTCGCGGCGGCGTTTCCCGACGAAAACATCGCTGCCGTCCAGATGATCATCGGCATCATCCCGTTGATGATGGCACTGTCCGCCATGCTCGTCTCTTCACAGCTTGCCTCTCGCGTGTCCAAGAAGAAGACGACGCTTGTCGGTCACGTTATCGTGATGCTGGCAGGCGCCTCGGTGCTGGTGTTCCACGACTCGCTCGGCCAGGTCTTAGCGGCTTCTGCTGTCATGGGCCTTGGTCTCGGCGCCGTGCAGAATTCAACGGACGCTCTTATCGCGGATTACTTTGGCGGAAAGCAGCGCTCGTTTGTCATGGGCATCTACTCCACTTTTGTCGCACTTGGCGGCATTATCTGGACGATGGTTTCCGGCATCTTGGGTTCTGCCGAGTGGTTCCACAGCTATGCGGCGTACTTCATCATGATCGTGTTTATCGTCATTGAGGCTGTTTGCCTTCCCGAGGGCCATCTTGAGCCCAAGCGCAAAGTCAACGTGTTTGCCAATATGCCTAAAGAGGTCGCGATTATCACGCTCATGAGCTTCGTGTTCGTACTCACGTTCCAGCTCTTCAGCTCCAACGTTTCGCTGCTTGTTGTGGGTCGCGGCTTTGGCGGTACCGTGGAGGCCGGTCTTGCCTCTACCGTTATGACCGTTGCCGGTATTGCGGCTGGTCTTTTGGTGGGCCCGCTGTTTGCCAAGTTCAAGAACCTGGCTATGCCGATCGCGTGGGGCGTGACGCTCGTTGGCCTGGGCCTGACGCTGGTTGCGCCCGCCTTTATGGTGCTGTGCGTTGCGGGCTTTGTCGTTGCGCTGGGCAAGGAGACCTACGTGCCGCTGGAGGGCAATTTTGCCGCCGGCAACTCTGCCCCCGAGGGACGTGCGTTTAACCTCGCCATTGGCATGGCAGGCATCAACTTTGGCATGGCACTGTCTCCCATTGTGTTTGAGGCCGTGACGTCGCCGTTTGGTGCAACGATTGACCAGAAGTTCATCGCCGGCATGATCGTCTGTGCGGCTTGTGTCGTCTTTGGCGCCATTAAGTATCGCAGGCTCACCCCGGCCCAGCTTGCCGAGGCCGAGAAGATGGCGGCCAGCGGCGAGGCGGAGTAGCCGCTCGAGTAGCTGTTTTGCCGCACATCATGTTTTATCGGGGCCGCCGACATATGCCGGCGGCCCTCTTTCTATCAATGGCTTTGAAAGGATTTAGGCTATGAAGCTCCCTGTCGGCCGCGTCATCGGCATTCTCAACGGCTTCTTTAACCCCTTGTTGCTCTGTGCATTCCTCCCCATTATCGAAGGGGCACCCGGTTTGGATCTGACGAGTCCCACGGGCTTTTTGGGACAACTCATCGTGGCCACGGCGATCGCCGAGGTTCTGAGCGCACTCCCGCTGTTTGGCAAAACGGTTGGTATGTGCCTGAACTTTTTTGGTTTTGAGCAGGGGAGTGCATCACACAAGATCGCCGGTACGGTCATCGGTGCCACGATCCTTTTTATGGTAATCGGCTTTGGCGAGATTGCCTTCCAGGGAGGATTCGGAACGATTGGAGGCCGTACGTTCTTCGCGCGTTGGGCAGGCCTCGTCACAAAGGGATGGGCTTTTGTGGTTATCGCCGGCGTGCTGCTCGATCCTTTTACAGCGGCTCTCGGCCGCATGATAGCTCGCGAAGAGAAGAAATAGCTCCTCGCCTATCGAATGCCGGCGGACGGGGTGCCGGGGCTGTAGTCTTCCGAGCGTTTGCAGTCCCGTCGCTCCGTCCGCCGGCATTCGACCGCAACATGTTGGTCAAGCATAATCTTTTGGATTCTTTTGGCGTGAGTGGCTTGGTTTTGGTAGGATTTGTCAGCGGCTTGACTAAGGGGGTTTTATAACTGCCATGCAGGTAGCCGTGTTGGTAACGTTTTACCGACTTGCCAAGAACCCCTCATAATTAATGCGTCTGCAAAATGACCAATTGCTTTGACCTGCTGAAACACTATATGTTGTGTTTGAACTAAAAAAAGAATACAGGATATAGATGCGTCTTTGTCGTATGATAGATGGCGGACAGAGAACGAAGACCTTATTCGTCCCATTTGGACACGCCTTTGAGCCGCTTGATCGGCCGCGAGGATTGTCCGCATGAGGACTTATGGTTTATCGAGAACACAGATTGCGCGACGGCGCCGCAAGACAGGGGCAAGCCCTGCCGGGCATCGTTTGGCTCTGAAGCGCAATGAGGCTACGACGCGAAAGAGGCAAGAGGATGAAGATCATCAAGCGCAGCGGCACCGAGGTTGTCTTTGACATCGATAAGATCGTCAATGCCATCCGCGCCGCAAACTTGGAGGTCGAGGAGAGCTCTCGTCTTACCGACCGCCAGGTGGTTTATGCGGCGCAAAACGTCGCCGAGGCATGCGAGAACGCGGGCCACACTGTTTCGGTCGAGGAGATTCAGGATTTGGTCGAGGACGAGATCATGCGTCTCGACTGCTACGAGGTTGCCCGCCACTACATCATCTATCGCTATGTTCAGAGCCTGAAGCGCCAGAAGAACACGACCGATGACAAGATCCTGTCGTTGATTGAGTGCAATAACGAAGAGGTTAAGCAGGAGAACTCCAACAAGAACCCGACCGTCAACTCCGTTCAGCGCGACTATATGGCCGGCGAGATTTCCAAGGACCTGACCCAGCGCGTGCTGCTGCCCCAGGAGATCGTGGATGCCCATAATGAGGGCCTGATCCATTTCCACGATTCGGATTACTTTGCCCAGCACATGCACAACTGCGATCTGGTGAACCTGGAGGACATGCTCCAGAACGGCACTGTTATCTCGGGTACGCTGATTGAGAAGCCGCACAGCTTCTCGACCGCCTGCAACATCGCGACGCAGATCATCGCTCAGGTTGCTTCCTCCCAGTACGGTGGCCAGTCGATTTCGTTGACCCATCTTGCCCCGTTCGTCGAGGTGAGCCGTCAAAAGATTCGCGGCGAGGTCGCCCGCGAGCTCGAGGAGCTCGGCGTTTCCGCATCTCCCGAAAAGGTCCGCGAGGTTGTTGAGGACCGCCTGCGTGACGAGATCCGTCGCGGCGTTCAGACGATTCAGTATCAGGTCGTGACCCTTATGACCACCAACGGCCAGGCGCCGTTCGTGACGGTCTTTATGTATCTCAATGAGGCCCGTACGCCCCAGGAGAAGCACGACCTTGCCATGATCGTGGAGGAGACGCTTCGCCAGCGCTACGAGGGCGTTAAGAACGAGGCCGGCGTGTGGATTACCCCGGCATTCCCCAAGCTCATCTATGTACTCGAGGACGATAACGTTCACGAGAATTCCCCGTACTTCTACCTGACCCAGCTGGCTGCTAAGTGCACCGCCAAGCGCATGGTGCCCGACTACATATCCGAGAAGAAGATGCGCGAGCTCAAGCTGTCGAAGGGCGAGACAGCGGGCAACGGCGACTGCTATACCTGCATGGGTTGCCGCAGCTTCCTGACGCCCGACCGCTCCGGTAACGGATTTAACAACGTGGCCAACGCGCTGAACTATGACCCGAACAAGCCCAAGTACTACGGTCGCTTTAACCAGGGCGTTGTGACCATCAACCTGCCCGATGTCGCGCTGAGCTCGCATCAGGACATGGACAAGTTCTGGAAGATCTTCGACGAGCGCCTTGAGCTGTGCCACCGCGCCCTGCTGTGCCGTCATGAGCGTCTGATGGGTACGCTTTCGGATGCCGCGCCGATTCTTTGGCAGTACGGCGCCCTCGCCCGCCTGAAGAAGGGCGAGACGATCGACAAGCTGCTCGTGGGCGGTTACTCCACCATTAGTCTGGGTTATGCCGGCCTGTACGAGTGCGTCAAGTACATGACGGGCCACAGCCACACCGAGAAGGAGGGCACGCCCTTTGCCATGGCCGTCATGCAGCGCATGAACGACAAGTGCGCGGAGTGGAAGGCCGAAAGCGATATTGACTTCTCGCTGTACGGTACCCCGCTTGAGTCGACGACCTACAAGTTCGCCAAGTGCCTGCAGCGTCGTTTTGGCATCATTCCGGGCGTGACGGACAAGGGCTACATCACCAACAGCTACCACGTCCACGTGTCCGAGGAGATTGACGCATTCGACAAACTCAAGTTCGAGGGTATGTTCCAGCAGCTTTCGCCGGGCGGCGCCATCTCCTACGTCGAAGTTCCCAACATGCAGGACAACCTCAAGGCTGTCATTCGCGTGATGCAGTACATCTACGACAACATCATGTACGCCGAGCTCAACACCAAGAGCGATTATTGCCAGGTGTGCGGTTACGACGGCGAGATCAAGATTGTCGAGGATGACGGCAAGCTGGTGTGGGAGTGCCCCAATTGCGGCAATCGTGACCAGGAGAAGATGAATGTCGCCCGTCGCACGTGCGGTTACATCGGTACCCAGTTCTGGAACCAGGGTCGAACCGAGGAGATCCGCGACCGCGTGCTGCATCTCTAATACCGCTCCGGGGCTGAACCGAGAGGGCCGCTTGGGCTTTTGCTCGCTATTTCGGACAGTCCTGCGCAAGACG
>UQKV01000059.1 GCA_900541665.1 uncultured Collinsella sp. | reverse complement strand
GCCCAGCCCACGCCCATCGAAAAGAGCGTGTCGAAGAGCTCGTAGCGCAGACGCTCTTCGATAACCTGGTCGCCTTGGCCTTCGAAGTGCATGGATTGGATGACCTCGGAGTGTAGAAAGAGGTTGTGGGGCATAACGACCGCACCCAGGACACTCACGATAATCGCAGCAGAGCCAGTGGGCATACTAGGCGTGATCCAGCTTGCGGCGGCTTGCGGCCAGTCGACCTTGACTAGTGCAAGCTCGGCCAAAAACGAGAGTCCTACCACGCCTACGAAGGCGATGATCCAGCGTTCGGCATGCTTGTAGGAGTTCGTCATGAGCATCGCCATCGATACTGTCGCCACGATGACGCAGCCCGCGCGCACGGGCAGCCCAAAGAGCATTTGAAGGGCAATCGCGCCGCCCAGGACCTCGGCCATGGCGGTGGCGATGGTCGCGAGATAGGCGCTGGCGAGCACCGTGCGTCCCACGATGCGGGGGAGAAAGCGGGTCGTGGCCTCGGCAAGGCAGGCGCCCGTGGCGATACCCAGGTGCGCCGCGTTGTGCTGCAGCACGATGAGCATAATCGTGGACAGCGTGACGATCCACAGCAGCGCGTAGCCAAACTGCGAGCCCGCGGCCATATTGGAGGCCCAGTTGCCCGGGTCGATAAAGCCGACGGTCACGAGCAGCCCGGGGCCGATGTGCCGGGCGATATCCAGACCTCCGTGGCCTGCGGTGCGGTGCGAGCCAAAGTGTTGTTTGAGATGGTTGAGCATGGTGCGCTCCTGTGTGCCGTTTGTTTGACGCCGCAAGGATACCCGTTTTAGGCTAAAAAGTTACCCGAGACTAACAAAATTGTTGTATTTGAATAGGATGGTGAAAGGGGATTACCGAAATGTCTTGATCTGTAACAACTAAGGATGGAAATTGGGTCTAGGTGTTACAGATCAAGACAGGAAGAAATGGTCCTATGAAAAATCTTGATTTGTAACAGCTGACCGCCAAAACCGGCTCTTCGTGTTACAGATTGAGACAAACCAAAACCGTCCTGCAGAAGATCTCAATCTGTAACATCTAGGCGCCAAAACCGGCTCCTCCTGTTACAGATTGAGATGTTAGATGCACTGAGCTTACAGACCGCCCGGCACGCGGAAGGTGGCGTTGTCGATGGGTTCAATCGACACCTCGGGCGCGTACTCCACCTGCGGCACCCACTCGTAGGGCGTGCGTTACGCGATTGTTTCGAAACGGGCGGGAAACACAACGGGTCGGTGATGCTTCTAGTATGCCTATTCAACTGACTGTCTAACACCAAGGGGAGGATCGCGATGCAGGCAGATTCCGCTCAGCAGCAGGGCCTTTATCGCCCCGAATTCGACCACGATGCATGTGGCATCGGCGCGCTTGCCGATATCAACGGCGAGCGCCATCACCAGATTCTGGACGACGCACTGTCCATTCTGGTCAACTTGGAGCACCGCGGCGGCACCGGACTCGAGAAGAACACCGGCGACGGCGCCGGAATCCTGTTCCAGGTTCCGCATCATTTTTTCCGCAAAGAGGCTCAAAAGTGCGGCCAGATTCTGCCGGCAGAGGGCGACTATGGCGTGGCCATGCTGTTCTTCCCGCAGGACGACAAGGGCGTAGAGGATGCCCGTCGCGTGTTTGAGGAGGGCTGCGCCGAGGCCGGCGTGCCGCTGCTCTTTTGGCGCGAGGTGCCCGTCGACCCGCACGACCTGGGTGAGACGGCCCGCGCCTGCATGCCTACCATCCTGCAGGCCTTTCTGGGCCGCCCCGACGACACGCCGGCCGGCGACGCATTCGAGCGCCGCCTGTACGTGTGCCGCCGCACCATCGAGAAGAAGGCCGACGCCGAGTTTGCCCTGCGCGACAAGATTTTCTACGTCTGCTCCATGAGCTCGCGCACCATCGTGTACAAAGGCATGCTTGTGGCCACGCAGATGCGCCGCTTCTTCATCGACCTCAACGACGCCGCCGTCAAAACGGCCGTGGCGCTCGTCCACTCGCGCTACTCCACCAACACCACACCCAGCTGGGAGCGCGCACATCCCAACCGCTTTATCATCCACAACGGCGAGATCAATACCCTCAAGGGCAACGTCAACTGGATTCGCGCCCGCGAACCCAACCTGTACAGCCCCGTGCTGCAGCACGATCTTGAGCGCGTGATGCCCATCATCAACCGCGAGGGCTCCGACTCCGCGATTCTGGATAATGTGCTTGAGTTCCTGGTCATGAACGGTCGCCCGCTCACGCGTGCCGCGTCCATGTTGCTGCCCGAGCCGTGGGACCACAACGACAGCCTGAGTGAGGAGCGCCGCGCCTACGACGCTTACCAGTCCATGCTCATGGAGCCGTGGGATGGCCCGGCGGCCATCGCCTTTACCGACGGTCGCACGCTGGGCGCCGCCCTCGACCGCAACGGCCTGCGCCCGGCTCGTTACTACGTGACGCGCGACGGTCGCTTTATGCTGGCAAGCGAGGTGGGCACCATCGAGGTGAGCCCCGAGAACATCCTGACGAGCGGCTGTCTAGGGCCGGGCCAGATGCTCGAGGTCGATTTTGCCCGCGGCCGCGTCATCTACAACGACGAGCTGCGCGCCCGTTACGCCAAGGAAAAGCCCTATCGCGACTGGATCGCCGAAGAGACGCTGACCGTCGACGCGCTCGACAAGCCCGCCGCGCCCGCGCCCGCCGAGGATGCCGAGGTGCTCGCCGCCGTGCGCATGGCCAAGCTCGGCTACCACTGGGATGACGTCGACGAGGTCGTGCGTCCCATGGCCCAGCAGGGCAAGGCACCGCTTGCCTCGATGGGCATCGATGCGCCGCTGGCCTGCCTGTCCAAGAAGACGCGCTCGTTCTTCGATTACTTCTATCAGCTGTTCGCCCAAGTCACGAATCCGCCGATTGATGCCCTGCGCGAGCACATGGTGACTTCGACCACGCTCTACCTGGGCAACCACGGCAACTTGCTCGAGGACTCCCGTACGGCCTGCCAGCTGGTGCGCCTGGAGCGCCCGCTGCTGAGCGAGGAGGAGTTCGACCGCATTTGCGCGATTGACCGTGTTGGCTTTAAGACCCGCCGGTTCCGTGCCGTGTACCGCCGCGACGCGGGTGAGGGCGCGCTGCAGGCTGCGCTCAAGCAGCTTGCCGAAGACGTCGAGGCCGCGGTTCGCGATGGCGTGAACATCGTGGTGCTGAGCGACCGTGCCGCTGCGGGCGAGGTACCCGTACCGTCGCTGCTCGCCGTGGGCTGCGTGCACAACCACCTGATCCGTGCCGGTGTGCGCACCTTTGCCGATATCGTGGTGGAGTGCGGCGATGCCGTGTCTCCGCACGACTTTGCGGCGCTGGTGGGCTACTCCGCAAGCGGCATCTACCCGTACAACGCGCATGCGTGCATTCGCAATCTGGCGGCACGCGGCGATCTGGACGTGACGGCCGAGCAGGGCATCGCCAATTACAACAAGGCCGCGACGGCGGGCATCGTCTCCATCATGTCCAAGATGGGCATCTCCACGGTGCAGAGCTACCACTCCGCGCAGATCTTCGAGGCCGTGGGCTTTACGCCGGAGTTCGTCAATGCGTACTTCGCCGGCACGGTGAGCCGTGTGGGCGGGATGGGTGTCGAGGACGTCGAACGCGAGCAAAATGAGCGCTATGACGCCGCGCTCGCTATCCTTAAGAGCCCGGCTCCCGATCAGCTGCCCACGTTGGGCCTGACCAAGTGGCGCCCGCTCGGCGGCGAGGATCACCTCATCGATCCGCAGACTGTCTACTTGCTGCAGACCGCCTGCCGTGAGGACAGCTACGACACCTTTAAGGAGTACAGCGCCCGCCTGCACCGCACCGGCCGTGCCGTGCGCCTGCGCGACCTGCTGGACTTTGATGCCAGCGGCCGCACTCCGGTGGCACTCGACGAGGTCGAGCCCGCGCTCAACATCGTCCGCCGCTTTAACACCGGCGCCATGTCGTACGGCTCCATCAGCAAAGAGGCACACGAGTGCATGGCCATCGCCATGAACCGCCTGCACGGCCGTTCCAACTCCGGCGAGGGCGGTGAGGATCCGCGTCGCGAGACCCCGCTGGCCAACGGCGACTCCAAGAACTCCGCGATCAAGCAGGTGGCAAGCGCGCGCTTTGGCGTGACGAGCCGTTACCTGTGCAGCGCCTTCGAGATCCAGATCAAGATGGCCCAGGGCGCCAAGCCTGGCGAGGGCGGTCACCTGCCCGGCAAGAAGGTCTACCCCTGGATTGCCGAGGTCCGTCAGTCCACGCCCGGCATCGGCCTGATCTCGCCTCCGCCGCACCACGACATCTACTCCATCGAGGACCTGGCAGAGCTGATCTTTGACCTTAAGAACGCCAACCCCGGCGCGCGCGTGTCGGTCAAGCTGGTCAGCGAGGCCGGCGTCGGCACCATCGCCACTGGTGTTGCCAAGGGCGCTGCCGACAAGATTTTGATCAGCGGCCACAACGGCGGCTCGGGTGCCGCTGCTCGCGATTCCATTTGGCACGCCGGTCTGCCGCTGGAGCTCGGTCTTGCCGAGGCCCAGCAGACGCTGCTGCAAAACGGCCTGCGCTCTCGCGTGGTGCTCGAGGCCGACGGCAAGCTCATGGACGGCACCGATGTTGCCGTCGCCTGCCTGCTGGGTGCCGAGGAGTTTGGCTTTGCGACCATGCCGCTCATCTCCATGGGCTGCCTCATGCAGCGCGACTGCCAGCAGGATACCTGCCCCGCCGGCATCGCTACGCAAAACTGCCGCCTGCGTCGCGGCTTCCGCGGCAAGCCCGAGCACGTTGAGCACTTTATGCTCTTTGTTGCCGAGCAACTGCGCGAGGTCATGGCGAGCCTGGGCTTCCGCACCGTCGACGAGATGGTCGGCCATCCCGAGTGCTTGCGCCAGATTGAGGTCCCGGGCAACCGCAAGGCTAACCTGCTGGATCTGTCGCCCGTGCTGGCGAGCGCGACCTGTGAGTTTGGTGCCCACATCCCGGGTGCCGACGGCCGTCACTTCCTGCCCCAGATGGCTGCGGACAGCGAGCTCGACAAGACGCTCGACTCCACGTTGTTTGTGCCCTATACGGCCGATGCCCGTGCGCACCTGCGTCCGATTCGCTTCCGCGCCGATATCGCCAACGTCAACCGCTGCGTGGGCACCATCTTGGGCAACGCGGTGACCAAGGCGCATCCCGAGGGCCTGCCCGCCGGCTCCATCACCATCGATTGCGATGGTTCGGCCGGTCAGAGCTTTGGCGCCTTCCTGCCGCGCGGCATTACGCTCAACGTGTGCGGCGACGCCAACGACTACTTTGGCAAGGGCCTTTCGGGCGGCGAGGTGTCGGTGCGCCCCAACCCGCATGCGACCTACAAGTTCGATGAGAACATCATCGTGGGCAACGTTGCGTTCTTTGGCGCCACGAGCGGCCGCGGCTTCATTAACGGCCTGGCAGGCCAGCGCTTTGGCGTACGCAACTCCGGTGCCACCGTGGTGGTCGAGGGCTGCGGCAACCATGGCTGCGAGTACATGACGGGTGGTCTGGCGCTCATCCTGGGCGAGGTCGGGCAGAACTTCGCCGCCGGCATGACGGGTGGCGTGGCCTATGTCTTTGACCAGTACGGCACGCTCGATGCTCGTGTGAACCACGAGAGCGTCGAGCTTAAAGCCCCGACGGCCGGCGAGCTGGCGCAGATTCGCGAGCTCATCCAGGAGCACGTGGACGCGACGCAGAGCCCGCGCGGCATTAAGCTGCTCTACAGCTTTGAGACGATGAGCAAGCACTTTGTGAAGGTCATTCCGACCGAGTACGAGCGCGTGCTGGCGATTGTCGCCGCCGCCGAGGCCGTCGGCAAGACGCATGCGCAGGCCGAGGAGCTGGCGTTTGACATTGTGACCGGTCGCGCGAGTGACGCGGATGTTGCTCGCTTCGATGTTGCGGGCGGTGCTGCGGGTGCTGCGTCCGTGGCTGCCAGCTCTGTTGCTTCGACCAAGAAGGAGGCGTAAGTGCCATGGGTAAGCCCGGTGCTTTTCTTGATATCGATCGCGTGACCCATGAGCTGCGCCCCGTGGAGGAGCGCAGCCGCGATTTCGATCCGCTGTACGTGGAGCTCGACGACGACGCGCGCCGTGCCCAGGCGAGTCGCTGCATGATGTGCGGTGTGGCGTTTTGCCAGATGGGCGCGAGCTTTGGTAAGGCACGCCCGAGCGGTTGCCCGCTGCACAACCTGATTCCCGAGTGGAATGAGCTGGTGTACCGCGGCCACTGGGACGAGGCTGCCGAGCGTCTGTCGCTCACCTCGCCCATGCCCGAGTTTACGAGCCGTGTGTGCCCGGCGTTGTGCGAGGCCGCGTGCAACCTAGGTTCGGTCGACGGTCAGCCCACGACGATTCACGATAACGAGCGCGCGATCAGCGACCACGAATGGGCAAACGGCGGCCCGCGTCGCTTTGAGCCGGCGGGGGAGGACGCACCCACGGTTGCCGTGGTGGGCTCCGGTCCTGCTGGTTTGGTGGCTGCATGGGAGCTCGCCCGTCGTGGCGCTCGCGTGACGGTGTTTGAGCGTGACGACCGTCCGGGCGGCCTGCTCATGTACGGCATTCCCAACATGAAGCTCGAGAAGTCCGTGGTCGAGCGTCGCGTGGCGCTTATGCGCGAGCTGGGCATTGCGTTCGAGCTGGGTGCCGACGTGAGCGATCCTAAGGTTGCTGCCAAGCTCGATGGCTTTGACGCCGTCGTGGTGGCTGCTGGTGCCCGCGCCCCGCGTGGGCTTTCGGCTGCGAACATCGATGCGCCCGGCGTGGTGTATGCCGTGGACTATCTGACGGCTTCGACCGTCTCGGTGCTCGATGGCGGCGAGCCTGTCGTCGATGCACGCGGCCTGGACGTCGTGGTCATTGGCGGCGGCGATACCGGTAACGACTGCGTGGGCACCGCGGTACGTCAGGGTGCGCGCAGCGTGCGCCAGTTTGAGTTCTTGCCGGCGGCGCCTGATGCGCGCGCGGCGAGCAACCCCTGGCCGCAGTGGCCCAACGTGAAGAAGACCGATTACGGCCAGCAGGAGGCCATCGCTGCCATGGGCGGCGAGATGCGCGCTTGGGGCGTGGATACGCTCGAGGTGCTGCTGGACAAGAAGGGCGCGGCCGCGGGCCTGCGCGTGGTCGATCTGGATTGGTCGGCTGGCAAGCCCGAGCGCATCGCGGGCTCCGAGCACGAGGTGCCGGCCCAGCTGGTGCTCATCGCCTGCGGCTTTACGGGTCCCGAGCATGGCGTGTTCGACGCCGTTGGCGTGCCTGTTGCCACCGCTGGTCGTCCGCTGCCGGTGATGGCTACGGAGGGCTCGCACCTTGCGGCCCGTGTCGACGGCGTCGCCGCGGATGCCGCGCCGGTGTATGTGGCGGGTGATGCTCGCAACGGCAGCTCGCTCGTGGTGAACGCCATGGCCGATGCCCTGGCCTGCGCAGCCGAAGTCGCCGATGCGCTGGAGCTGTAAAGTAGTCATTTAAGAACGTCCCCAATGACTAGTCATTTTTTGTCTAGTCGTTGGGGACACTCTTTGCGAGCGATTTGCTCGTTTGTCGACGTACGGGTGTTCATTTGTCGACTTCTTGGGCTGTGGTCACCTGTTGTTTCTGTGGTGGCTGTGGGTATCTGGCTCAAAAGGGCGGGTTGGCCGTCTATGTTTACCTGCGGTTTTGTTGCGGTGCGCTCATTCGGTCAAGCTTTTCGTCAAGTGTTTGGTCAGCATTCGGTTTGCAGCCGGAGGCCTATTTTGCCCGCGCTAGTCGTGGCTGCCCACCCTCCTCGTAAGCTCAAATTGAGGTCCATCAGTTTGAGGAGGATGCCATGACTGACCAAGTTTTTGACCGAGCGCAGCTGGCCGAAGCCGTCGGCAACGATATTGCCGACATGGCTCACTTTTGGATGCTGCGGAAGTTTCAATTCCTGGAGCCGGCGCGCGAGCAGTTCGAGATCATCGTCGACCCGTGGCTCGGCTATTGCGAGGAACCTTCGCAAAACGAAATCATGGCTTACAACATGGCATTTACCGATTGGCTGCTCTTCGAGCGCCCCTATCGCCATGACAAGACGCTGCTCGAGCTGTATGTTGACGAGCCGCCGGCATCGCTTTCGCCTGCCTCGCTCAAGCGGCTCGAGCAGGTACGCGACACGCAGTATTTCTCGCGCTTTGGCATTTTGGACAAGGATCCTGCGACTGGTATGGTCGCGCTGAAGGACACGCGCGCCGACCGTCGCTTTGATGTCTACGACCCGCATATCGTGCAAAAGGAGCATTGGAGCGACGGAGCGATTGCGGTGCGCCTCGCCTGCGTCGACGATGTCTGGCTGACGGCGGGACAGCTCTACCTGTATGACATCGCGCGCCTGAGCGACACGGCGGTCGACGGGCCTGGCGCCGTTCATCCAGAAGACCTGGAAGATGGCTTCGACACCTCGTGCATCAGCTTCTTTTTGCGCCTGGTCCGCGACATCATGGGCGCCCAGGGGCGGTACGTGAAGTCGCTTAACATCTACGAGCAGGAGTGGGAGTAGGGGATGTGGCTGGTGTCGCCCTGCTGCCCTGACTTTGTCTCAATCTGTAACGTTTGGCGGCAGAAAACCGGTCTAACTGTTACAGATCGAGACGAATGCTTGGGCGCCGCTGGTTTGTCTAAATCTGTAACGTTTAGGGGCCTGGAGAACGTCTTACTGTTACAGATCGAGATGTTTGGTGCCTGGCTGGGGGAATGTCTTAATCTGTAACATCTACAGGCCCAAATTCGACCTACCTGTTACAGATTGAGACAAAGGTTGGCGGCTGCCGAAAGATCTTGTTCTGTAACAACTAGAGGCTCAAAGACTGTCTTCCTGTTACAGATCAAGACATTTGTCAGCGGAGGCAACGGTGACGATGGTCCATTTGTCTGACGTGGTGGTGATGAAAGTGCTTAATACCGTTCTCAAACACAAACATGCGACTCGCAACACGTTGGCGCGGAATAGGATGCTCGCGCGGCTCACGGAGACGGCCAAGCAAGGTGCGCTGCTCGCAACGCATGACAATACCGAGCTCATGTGGCTGCGACGCCATGTTGGAACCGACGATATCGCGGAGCCCGAGCCGTACCTGTTCTGTTTTCAGCATGATTGGGATGCATTGACGCCGGCGGAGCGAGCGCTGAGGACTATCAAAGGGCTTGCGGAATTTCATCCCGATTGGGCGTTTTGGGGCTATGACGCGGCGCTTTTGTGGGGTTTGGAGGTGCCGAATGATCTGCTCGGGCCACGATATCTTGTTAAGACGGGTTGCTCGGTGCCGTTGAACAGCGGGTGCAGGTTGTTGCGTCCGCAGATGGCGGGTGCGCTCGAGCGTGTTGATGGCGTGCGGGTGACGTCGTTTTGGCGCACGGTGGAGGATTGTCTGCTGCGTGCGCCGTTCTCCTACGGGTTGGCGATTGCCGATTCTGCACTGCGGGCGAAAGGCGTATCACGTGGGGATTTGTGCGAGCGCCTCCGCGCCGATTGCGAGGGCAGGCGAGGGTATCGTAGGGCACAGGTGATTGCGTCGTATGCAGACGGGCTGTCCGAAAACGGCGGCGAGTCTCGGTTCCGAGCATTCTTTATTGCGTACGGCTTTCCGGTTCCGGAGCTGCAGGTGGAGTTTCGCGACCCGCTCGATCCGAGCCAGGTGTTTCGCGTCGACTATTTTTGGCGGCTCGAGGACGGAACGTGCGTGATTGGCGAACTGGACGGAAAGGGGAAGTACGCCCTGCAGAGCGGCGAGAGCCGGGAGTCGGTCGACCCATTCGTGGCAGAGCGTCAGCGGGAATCTCATCTGACAATGCTCGGGCATAAGGTGCTTCGGTTTACGTTTGATGAGCTCAAGAATCCGGGGAAGCTGGTTGAGAAGATGAGGCTGGCGGGTATTCCGCGACGGCCCGATTTGGCTGAGGAGTGGAGACGTCAGTGGTATGGGCGCTGAGAGGTTTCGTCTCGATCTGTAACGTTTAGAGGTTGTTTGAGCTCGTAATTGTTACAGATCGAGACAAGTCGGTGAAACGTCGACCGAATGTCTCGATCTGTAACATCAAGGGGCCCAATAACCCTGTACCTGTTACAGATCGAGACATTTCCCTGGTGTCGTTGGGGTGGGACTGCAGCGTATTCCGTCTCCCACATCCCCTCTTCCTTCCGTTAACCGATATGCTCGACTTTAGGTCGCTGCATTAGGTGATAATGGACAAATGTTCAAGTTAATCGTGAGGGAGGAGCTCGATATGGCGTCTGCCGATCGTTCCACGTTGTTTATCAATGCGACCATTCTGGATGGTTCGGAGCATATGGAGCCGCAACCCGATATGGCCGTGACTGTTGAGCGCGGCGTCATCACCTGGATGGGGCCGAGTGCTGTGGCGCAGGCGCCCGCGGGTGCCGAGGTTATCGACCTGGGTGGTGCGTATCTCATGCCCGGTCTCATCAATATGCACGTGCACCTGTGCGGCTCGGGCAAGCCTGTCTCGGCCGGCGATGCGGGAGCGCTGATGAAGAAACTCGATAATCCCGTGGGGCGCGCCATCGTGCGCCGCATCCTCAAGGGCAGTGCCCAGCAGCAGCTGGCAAGCGGCGTGACCACGGTGCGCGGCGCGGGCGACCCGCTGTTTGCCGACATTGCCGTGCGCGACGCTATCGACGCCGGCAAGTATCAGGGTCCGCGCCTGGTGGCGCCGGGAACGGGCGTTACGGTGCCGGGCGGCCATGGTGCGGGCTTGTTCGCCCAGGTGGCCAACAGCCCCGTCGAGGCAGCCGAGCAGGTGAGAGACCTGTATGCGCGCGGCGCCGACGTCATTAAGCTGTTCGTAACGGGCGGTGTGTTCGATGCGACCGAGGTGGGCGAGCCGGGCGTGCTGCGTATGCCGGTGGAGGTTGCCGCGGCGGCGTGCAAGGCTGCGCACGAGGTGAGCCTGCCGGTTATGGCCCATGTCGAGAGTACCGAGGGCGTGAAGGCCGCGCTTGAGGCCGGGGTCGACACGATCGAGCACGGTGCCCCGATGACGCCCGAGATCCTGGAGCTGTATCGTGGCGCCGCGGGCACACAGCTCGAGGGGCGTGCGCCGAGTGTGACCTGCACTATCAGCCCGGCGCTGCCGTTTGTATTGCTCGACCCGGAAAAGACCCATTCGACCGATACGCAAAAGAAGAACGGCGACATCGTGTGCTCGGGCATCATCGAGAGCGCCCGTGCCGCACTGGAAGCTGGCGTTAAGGTGGGCCTTGGCACGGACTCGAGCTGCCCGTTCGTGACGCAGTACGACATGTGGCGTGAGGTGGCCTATTTTGCCAAGTATGTCGGCGTGAGCAACGCCTTCGC
>UQKV01000058.1 GCA_900541665.1 uncultured Collinsella sp. | reverse complement strand
GCTCCTACTCTAAGGTGATGCTCACCAACTCAGCGCTCTTGGCGCTGGGGATCACCGGCGCGATTACCCCGCAGACGTCGTCGCTGCTGCACAACGGCTCGACGATCGCCTACAGTCTGAGCAACGCGAAAGCATATCTGCGCTAGCATTTTTGCTTGAGTTTATGGCCTGCGCCCGGGCGGCATTGCCGTCGTTCGGGTGCGGGCTTTTTTGCGTTTGACCGTGTGCTATCAGCCCTATATAGTGATGCTAGCAATGATAGCAGGCGAGAGGAGCGTGATCGATATGAGTGTTGCTGGCAGCATGGTGCAGGTAAATGTTCGCGTGGATCGCTCGGTTAAAGAACGCGCCGAGGAGGCGCTGCGGCTTTCGGGCGGAACGCTGCCCGAACTCATCAAAAAGGTCGTGGCCAAGGTTGCGCAGGGCGGCGGTTCGTGCGAGGAAATCCTCGAGGCCGTTAACGACCGACAGCGGGGTGCCGTGTTAGATTCGCCGTTTGCTGCTTCCTGGGCGGCGGCGGATCAGCTTTACGCGGACTTGGGTATCGATGCGTCGCTTGCATCCGATGCCCGCGATTGGGACACAATCTATTCCGAGACCATGGACGATCGCTATCGCCAAAAGGGGATGATCCTGTGAGCGGAGCCCCTCTTAAGATCATGGTGGATGCCAACGTTTGGGTCGATTCGTTTTGCGTCGACCATGCCGAGTCGCTTGCCGCGCGTGCGTTTATTGGGCAGGCGACGGAGGCGGGGGCATTGCTGTTCTTTCCGGTGCATATCGCCAAGGACGTGCTGTACGTTGTCCAACACGAACTGAAGCGTAGCGTTCTTGCCAGCGGGGGAGCGCTCGACGAGGCTTCTGCCCGCGCGATTGGCGATGCGGCGCTGGCGTTTGTTCGGAATATGACCGAAAACGCCACGGCCGTAGGTGCAGATGCGTCGGACCTTTGGCTAGCCGACAAATATCTGTCGCTCCATCGCGATTACGAGGACAACTTGGTACTCGCCGCGTGTAGGCGCGCGCAGGTCGATTACTTGGTGACCAACGATCGTAAGCTGCTCGAACATGCCGATCTTGCAGCAAAGACCCCGCGCCAAATGATGCCAATTCTGGCTTTGGCCGAATGTGGTGGGCGGGCGTCCCGCTAACGTAAACCTATATGTGCGTCCCCTGGAGCTCTGTCACCCCAAAGGGTGCACACTATTTTGCCATGGACTGCCTAATTTCTTAAATACGCCGCCCCTCTAGAAGCCTTCTCAGTCCTGTCGACTCGATATTTTGGGTCAGATGGTCGGAAATCTGTTTCGGAGATGTGCTTTGTTGGGGGAGCCTCCGATGGATTGATGAGGCCAAGTGCTTCTAACCAAAGCGTTTATCTCGGCAAGTTCCAGGGACAGTTTACTTCTATCCTTTCGCCGGCTGGCTCCCAAATAACAAAGTTAGAGTGCTTGCGTACGGGTACATAAAGCGATACGCTAAAAGAAACATATGGAGGTTCATGATGCTATCAAGATTCGGAACCATATTTGGCAATAAGCGTCTTAGATGTGCTTAGTTGATGGAGCTGAATTTATTTTAGGAGCGAGCATTATGAACAAGCGCCTATCTTTACCTGTTGCATTACTACTGTTAGTGGCTGCCCTATCGCTGTTTACGCCCTCAATAGGGTTTGCGGATGATTTCCTGACTAATGACAATAGCGAATATCCAGTGAGTGTTTCATTTCAACTGAAAGATCGTGCGAGTCAGGAATATACCGTTATTTTGCCGGATGGAACTGAAGGCAAAATTGGAATTGAATATATTCCGACTATTGAGCCGTGTAACGCGTGGGATTCTTATTATCAAAACGCCTCTGGCACATGGAGGGTTTACTATAACTCGGTGATATTTCAGGAGTTCTACATTAAAATCGGCAATCATAAGATAACGAGTGCATGGGGTTCGAATTATTCTGTTCCCCTGGGAACGGCATCTGATTCCTTTACCTGGAATAGTACACGAGCGCTACAGCGCGTGAATGTGTCTATACCAGGCTTGTATACTGGAAATGTGTTCTTGGGCGCAGAAATGCAGGGAACGACTCTGCACACCTATGCATACTAGGGCGGTGGTTTTGTGCGCGGTCCCGAAATCGTCTTACTTGCGATACTAATTGCGCTTATCGTGCTCGGATTTAGGCTGGTACGTTGGATTGTGCGAAAAGCAAAGCGTTAATTAGCATGGACAGATATCATTTTTAGTCGAAGAGCAAGCTGGATCTCTCAAATCTCTCATGTGACTATGTGCTGTATCTGGCTTGCTCTTCAATTATGGCTCGAAATGAGAACTAAGTCTTAAAGCCGCGTTTTTATGGCAGCGGCTTCGGCGAGCTTATCTGCTGCTGTGACATCGGATTGATTGAGGGCAGCGAGACTGCGGTAGAGCCATTCGTTGACCTGGGTGTTCTTGACGCCAGCGGTTTTGGTGAGGATGGCTATAGCGCTGATTTCGGCAAAGAGTTCGGCCTTTGCACCCGTGAGCTCGCCAAGCTCGATGTCGTGATGTGCGGTGACGCCGCGGTTTTCGCTTACGTGGTCGATGAAGCCGCGGACGGTTTCAACGTGCTCGGCGAGTGTGGCCTCATCGGCGCCGTCGGTGAGCGCGTTGAGGGCGCCCGTGACCACGAGGGCGGGATGTCCGCAGGGGACAAAGCCCTCGATGACATCCATAGCTTCGGTAATGGTTGAGCCCAGGCCTGCGAGGGCATTGACGAGTTGCTGCTTGGTATCCATAACGGTCCTTTCGAAGGGTCAATTGTGCTTGGCGAAAATATACGTGACGCGATCGGTAGCAAAAGTGCGAAGTGCAGCGCACATTGGGGTCTTCACAGCTCGTGCATAGAACAGCTGTCCGCTTTCAGAACGTGGTAAGATAACACTCCACAAGCGGGGCTCGCCCCGTATGTTCCTTGAAAAGTCGACGGGTGTTGGGTACTCGTGCCCAATGCCATCCAGACTTTCCCGACATTCGGGGGCGACTGGTTTCGACACGATAGCTCTGAGAGAGGAAGCAAGCCGAGGTCTCCTCGCCTCGTTAAACAGGGGTACCGTCAAATTGAATTGACAACAACTCTTCTTTTGAGCCTATGGCTCTCGCTGCTTAGTTTATAGCGGCGCGTCAACCCGGTGATTTCCCCGACACCGGCGCGACGTCATTTTAGGGGAATGCTCCTGCGCACGTAATCGGTATGGCGCAGGCTAAGACCGAACCGGTTAGGACGCCGCGAGCGTGTCGCTGCGCGCAAAGCGTCCGAGACAAAACCAGCGACTGAGCTTGGAGATGCCAATCAGGGGGCTTTCGTGGACCGGAGTTCGATTCTCCGCGCCTCCACCAACTGTTCAGTAGGCGAACACATACGCGTGTCCGTCGTTAGGCGGGCGTTCGTATTGCTCGTCAGATAGAAAGAAGCCGCTCCATACGGGGCGGCTTCTTTGCGTTCTAGGCCTGCGGCATGATCTCCTGCTCGCCGTCCTCGTCGAGGTACGGCATGAGGAACACGCCGCCCTGCTCGGTGGTAAGCAGCAGGTACTCGCGGTTGTGCTCGTCGCACACGATTTCCTGGCCGATGCCCTCGGGCAGGTCGTATATGGGGCCGTCCGTGCGGGCTTGCCTCACGGTCACGTCTTGCGCTCCCATGGCCTGCGACGCGCAGCTGGCGGCGGCAAGGACGATGAACAGCAGGACGACCGCCGCGAGGATGGGGCCGCACCCGCCGTTGCGCTCCTCGTCTGCGGGGCTCGGGTACGGCATGGCCTATCCCACCTTCACCAGATAGTCGTCGGCCTCTGGCTTGCCCGTGGCCTTGCCCACGGCGATGTAGCGCGTTGCGCCGCTGTAGCCCGTGTATCGGCCCCACACGTAGCCGTCGGCGATCTTGTACCAGTTATCCAGCGTCACGGTCTCGCCGCTGGAATAGTGCGCCACCTCGGTGCCGCCCAGGCCGGGGGCGTCGCGCACGCGCAGGTAGTCCACAGTGCAGCGGTAGGTGCCGCCGAAGTTCTCGGTCGTTTCCTGCTGCGCAGGCTGCGGCTGCGGGACGGCTGCTGGGGCGCTTCCAGCAGTGATGCCGAAGCATTCCAGGTAGATGCGCGCCAGCTCGTCCAGGTTGCCGTTGAACTTCTCGCGGTCGCCGTCGTTGTCGATGAAGCCGTTCTCGCACAGGCGGTAGTTGATGCCGCGCGCCGCGGCTCGGTTCGGGTTCGCGAGGTCGGAACGGCGCACCAGCTTCTCGGAGCGCCCGGGCATGAACGCCGCCAGCTTGTCGGCCAGCGCATTGTCGTACTCGTCAGGCTCAAAGCCCTCCTTGATGATGACGTGCGCGCCGTGGGCCGTGGCGATGCCGCTGGCGTCCATGTGCAGCTCCACCACTGGCGCGTCGGTGCTCAGGCGGTTAAGCCCGCCGTCGGCGTACCAGTTGCGGGACGTATCGCCCAGCTCGACCTCGGAGCCGCCGAGCTCCTTGATGCGCTTGCCGAGGGCTCGGACTCGCTCCGCCTCGGTGTAGCCGCCGGCGCAGCAGCCGGGGTCGCCAGCGCCGTGGCCGCAGATGATGAACAGTTTAGCCATTGCCTACTCCTTCCCGCCTACGGTCACGCCCAACAGGGCGTCGAGCCACTTGGATGTGATGCCCACCGACTTGAACAGCGTGTAGGCCGCCTGCACGCCGCCTACCACGGCGAAGGCGCACGTGACCCATGCGCCCGGGCCTGCGGGCACGCCGCCCACGAAGCCGGTCACGACGCCCGCCAGGAGCGAGCAGCCCAGCGCCAGGATGCGCGCGGCCTTGCCGGTCATGGCCTCGGTCTTGATCAGCTGCACCGCGAACGGCACGGCGAAAGACAGCACGATGGCTGCGATTGCTTGCATTTCTGTCATTTCGGATTCCTTTCTATCGAGCCGATTCCTTGTAGAGCAGGTCAACGCGGTCGGCGATGTGGTCGACCTTCGCCGCCATGCCCTGGCTGCGCGCCTGGCTGTTCGCCAGGTCGGCGTGCAGCACCTCGTTGGAGGTCACGACGGACTCCATGAGCGCCTTCATAGCCTCCATCAGCGCGTTGCTGCGCTCCATCTGCGCGGCGATGCGGCCCTCCATCTGGCTGCGCTCGCGGTCGCGCTGCGCCCGCTCGTTCACCTCGTCCTGCTTTCGCTCTTCGCGCTTGAGGTCGATGTTCGCCTTGCGCTCGTTCTGGGCCTTGAACTCTTCGAGGAACTGCTTGCCGAAGTACAGGACCACTAGGACGAGCAGCGCGCCGAAAAGCGACCCGGGGCCGTACGGCGCGAAGATTTCCAGCACGTCGGTCATTCGTTTTCTCACCTCCTCGAATCGCTGCCGCGATTGTCCGCGAGGTGTCGCCGGGCAAAAGAAAAGCGCCCCCGAAGGGGCGCTCGCTACTCCTGCGGCGCTTCCGGCTGGTCGGGCTCCATGGCTTCCAGCTCGTTGATGCGGTCGCGCCACGTCTGGCGCTGCGAGATGATCTCGGCCACCTCCTTGGCAGCTGCGGCGATGGCCGAGAGCAGGTCGGTGATGGACGATGCGGAGAAGATGCGCTCCACCGCCTTCATGACCTTGTAGTCGCTCTGCTCAAGCTGCTGTTTGTAGCCGTTGATCTCCCCGGCGATTTCCTGTTCTGTCATGGGTCGCTCCTTCCGTTGCTAGGGTAGGGGCATGTTCCCATCCGTGTCGCCTCCAGGTTTGGATTGCATTGAGCAACCCCCCCCCGCGGGATTTCCGAACAGGCTGCGGTACAGCGCGTCCATGGCCAGCACGCTGCGGTGCGCATCCAGCCGCTTCATGCCGCCGCGCCAGCTCTGGTAGCTCTGCTCCACCTGCTCGGGGGTCATGACGCCATCGGCGACCATGCGGGCCATCTTCTTGAGCTTGCGGCGCTCCCGCGTTATGGAGTCTCGGCACGGCTTCACGACTATGCGGCCGGTCTCGGTGTAGAAGATGCGCTTCTTCAGCCACGTGAAGCCGCGCGACAGCTTCACCACGCGCGTCTTGCGCGGGTTCAGCTCTATGCCCAGCTCGGCGCACTTGCGCCCTATCAGCAGCAGGCACACCTGCAGGTACTCCTTGCTCTCGTGTATGAGGTAGAAGTCGTCCATGTACCGCCCGTACGCCTCGGGGCGCAGCATCTCGGTCACGTAGTGGTCGATGCGGTTGGGGTGTGCCACCGCGCATATCTGGTTCGGCTCGCTGCCCAGCCCCAGGCCCACCTCGCCCTGCGCGTCAATCAGGCGGTGCTCAAGGTCGATTACTCGCGGATCGAGCAGCGCGGCAGCCACCTGCTCCTTGACGGGGCCGTGCGCTATGCGGGCGAAGTAGTCGGAAAAGTCGCCGAGCAGTATGTAGCCATCGCCGCCGTGCCTCCTCCAGTTGTCGGCCAGGTGGCGCTTGAGCAGCTTCAGGGCGTAGTCGGTGCCGCGCCCCTTTATGTTCGCGGAGTTGGCGGCTATGAGAGTGGGGACTATGGCGGGAACGAGCGCGTTTTGTGCCAGGGACTTCTGCACCACGCGCTCGGGGAAGTGTACGGCGCTGATATGGCGCAGCTTTCCGCGCTCCCACAGGTCGAACCGTATGAAGCCCCGGCATATGTCGCGCCCCTCCAAAAGGTCGCGGCGGGACAGGACGGCGTTGCGCAGGTAGCTTCTCATGTACCTCTGCGTGGACGACTTCCACATGACGCCACGCGCGGCCTGCTTGGAAGCCTTGCACAGGCTGTTGAGGTCGGCCACCGTCTCAAGGGTGCACGCCTTGACGCGCTCGGCCTTGGCCCTGGCGCGCTTCTCCTCGCGGCGCTTCCGGCGTGCGGCCCGCCTTTGCTCCGAGTTCATAGAAGGCACCCCGCACGGCTTGCAATGTGGCTCTGACAGCCGCTTGAGGTATGGCCATGAAACGCGGCGAAGCCACGGAGCGCCGCGCCATGCAAGCAGCGTCCGGCCACCCTCGCGGGGTGCGTATTTACGGGCTCGCGCCCGATGGTCGCGCCTTCCTTCCTCTCCGCGCTCTGCTTTCGGCCCGCTGGCCTACTCGGTCTGGCAGTAAGGGAATCCGGGGCGGGGGCGAACCCAGGTGTTCGTCGCCGAATTGTAGTTGGCATTGCCGTTGTTGTTGACGTAGCACACGTTGGACGCGGAGCCCGACGCAACGGAACGCAGCCACCAATTGTACCGATAAACAAGGCGCGACCGCCACCCATTATAACGAACGCAGGCGCTCTAGCTCGGCCTCGGCCTCGGCTATGCGCTCGTCGGTCGTCTTCTTGCCGGTGACGCGTACGTTCTTGCGCGCGCCCTTCAGCAGCCTGATCTCCTCCTCGACCATGGCCGCCAGCTCCTCGAAGCGGTTGGCGTTCACGGGCAGGCCGATATCCATGAGGCACTGCATGTCCAGCATAAGCTGCTCGCAGTCCGCTATGGCCAGCGTAAGGTAGCGTTTCCTCTCCAGCGCGTTGAACGAGGTGTTGGGGTAGAAGCAGTCGGCGCGGTTGACGTTGTACACGATGCTGCGCGCCGTCTCCACCGTGGGCACCGCGTTCAGCAGCCTGTAGGCCTTGGGCACTACCGAGGAGGACGCCATCAGCTTGTTGACCTCCACGCGGATGGCGATGGCCTGCGTGAAGAACTTATACTCGGACACCTCGCGGTTGCGCTGGTAGACGCCGCTCACGTGCACCTCCTGGGGAAACTGGCGAAAAAACGGCCCGCTTCGCGGGCGGGAGGCGACCGCGCAAGGCGGTCGCCTAAAAGCAGAGTATAGAGCACTCGGCTGGTTAGCCGACGAGGAAGCCGGGGCGGGGGCGAACCCAGGTTGTCCGTCGCCGAAGAGTAGTCGGCACCGCCGTTGTAGCTGACGTAGCACACGTGGGACGCGGAGCCCGACGCAACGGAACGCAGCCACCAACTGTACCGATTTCCATTGATGCGATGCGCGGTGTCCCTGAACAGGTCCCACTGGCAGTCGAAGCCGACGCTGTAGCCCTTGGTGCCCCACACCGGGCAGCCGTACACCTCCATCTCGGACAGCGAGAACACCTTGCCGATATCCTGCCAGCTCCACGAGTTGGAGTCGTTGAGCGCGCCGCTGGCGCTGTAACGCTCCTCAAGCAGGACGCGCTGGGTCAGCAGGTACTTGGTCAGGCTTTCGGGCAGGCACGCCTCGAAGGCCGTCTCCCACGCCTTGAGGTTGCTGTTGGGGTAGGGGCATTTCTGGTCGGCGGTGCCCTGGTTCGTGTTGGTCGTGTTCCACATCAGGAAGCTGTCGTTGGCAACGCCGGTCACGGTCTTGGCCACGGCGATGGGCGCGGAGGCCACGAAGGCGATGTGGTGGCCTTTGGAGCTGTCGCCGCAGCAGTAGTACGGGTCGAAGTGCGCCAGGAGGAAGCGCACGGACTGCTGGGCCGCCACGCCCGACGCGCTTACCAGCGGCACGTCGATGTAGTCTCCCACGCGCAGGCCCGCGAAGTTGCCGTTGGCGGCTCGCTTGTGCAGCGCGTCGTACACGCTGCCGCTGCCGATCTCTCCCGCCAGGATGGTGGCGATGTTCTGCCCGCCGTACTTGCCGATTTGGCCCTGGCGGTTGTACTCGGCGTTGTTGAGCGCCGTCTGCGCGTTGCTGCGCGCGGTATCGTCGATGACCTCGTAGCCGATGCCGCCCACCGACAGGGTTTTCGCTTGTGCCATTTCGTTGCCTTTCTACTTGAGGTTGAGGGTTGTGCCGGACGCCGTGCAGGTGCTCCCGAACGTGATGGTGCTGCCAGATGCACTGGCCTTGGAGGCGGGGCAGTACACGGTGCCGTCGTCGTAGATGAACGCGTCAGTGGCGTCGGCCAGCTTGCCGTACAGGTCGGCTATCTGCTGCTTCTGCTTGGCCATGTCCGAGCTGCCCGCGCTGCCCTGCGCCACGCTGTTGGCTATCTGCAGGGCGATGTTTGCCGCCGCGTCGGCGTTCGAGGCCGCGCCGTTTGCCGCAGCCGTGGCGGCTTGCGAGGCCGTCTTCAGCTGCGACGCCTCGGTCACGCGGTCGCTTTCCGCCGCGGCTCGCTTCTTCTCGGCCTCTGCGCGCCCGGTTTCGGCGGTCTGGCGCGTCTTCTCGCTCGCGGCGCGCTGGTTTTCCGCGCTCGCGCGGGAGGCCTCGGCCTTCTGCATCTGCGCGTTCAGCGCGATCACGTCGGCTAGCTGCCCTTCGAGGTTCGCGATGATCGCCTCCACCGCATCGACGTACGGGCCGGATATCTCGCCCGACGCGCTCGCCGATGGCAGCACGTTCACCAGGACGTTCTCGGTGGTGGCGTCCAGCCCCGCCGCGTTTCGCACGCGCACGTAGCACACCTTGAGCAGCCCGGCCACGCCGAAGACGGCGGGGTCGACCGTCACGGTGGCCACGTTGTCGCTGATGCCAGTGAACTGCTGCTCCACGTAGGTGTGGTCGGGTTTCGCGGCCATGAGGTGCACCTTGCAGCCCGTCAGGGCCGCCTTCTTGTCGCCGTCGTAGATGGCGGCCTTCAGGACCTCGGCGCTGTCGCCCTGGTGCACGGTGATGACGGGCGGCGCTATGTTGGTCTTCTTGAGGTTGAGCGTAAGCTCGTGCGTTGCCATGCCTCACTCCTTTCCTTCGGCCGCAAGTGTCCGCGATATGTCGCCGGGCTGCGCTCTGTGGACCCCGCATATCTCCTCGTCGGTGAGCGCCGAGAAGTCAACGGCGTTGGCCTCGCCGCCTTCCGCGTCCATGACGGCCACGGGGCTGGACACGAGCGTGAAGCCGCCCTTGCCGTCGAACTCGAACACGTCTTCCGATTCCACGATGGCCCGCGCCGTGGCCGGGTCGCTGATGCACTCGAACACCGGAAGCGCCTCGGGCGGCTTCGGCGCGCCGTCGAGCGCCTGCGGCGCTTCGGGCTGCTGCACAAGGTGGTAGAACATTCCGTTTCCTCTCTCGCTGGTCTAGTTTCCCGTGATGCTGCTCATGCCGGTGATGATTCCGTTCACCACGTTGATGGTGCCCCACGTCCATTTGTTGCCGTTGTTGGTGATGCTCCCGATGAACTGCGTGGAGCCCGTGTATCCGTAGGTGCCGCCGCTGCTCGGGTTGGTTCCTATGGCGAACTTCGGGGCGAGTATCCTGGCGGTGCCCGACGACCCAATGTCTGCGCGGCTGCTATCCAGGTACACGTAGTTGCTGGAGTTCTCCTGCAGCTTCACGTACGCCGAGCCGCCCGCGTTGCTGTTGCCACTCCTCATGTACAGCTGCTCGTCGGGATGGCTCATGTATCCCGCGTAGTAGGGGGTCGTCAGCCACGTCTGGCGGTAGTAGCGGTTGACTGCCAGGAATCCGTAGCCGCAGGTGGACATGCCCACGCCGTCGGTCGAGCTCGCCGTGGGGCTGTCCTTCGCGTGGACGGCCTCGATGGTGCAGTACTCGGTCGAGCCGTCCACGAACGACGCTCCCGGGTGGTTGTTCGTCGTCGTGCCGGTGGTGATGTAGTTGGTGGACGACGTGCCGACCATGTTGCAGCGGAACATGGAGGTGCTGCCCACCAGCACGGTGCCCGCGATGATGGAGCCGTTCTTGTCGTATATCTGGAAGCCGTTGGTGGCGTTGATATAGACCCTGTTGCCGTTGCTGTCGGTCATGAAGATGGAGCCGTCGCGCAGGTAGAAGGCCCCGCTGTCGAGGTCCCAGTACGAGTTCCCGCCTTTGATGCGGCCCGTGGTCAGCTCGTCGGCGGTCACGCCGTCGCCGGTTATGGCCGTGCGCCACTTCCACGCGCCGCTGGAGTACTTGGAGTTGGCCACGCCGATGATTCCGCCGCCTATCTTGACGCACTTGGTGGCGCTCTCGGGCTTTTTGTCGTACACCAGGATGCCTTGGCCGGGCTCCTCGTACACCCAGCCGCCCGTGGTGTTCACCTCGCTGTTGAGCATGTCAACGATCTTCTTGCGGATATCCGTCGGCAGCTGGTCGAGCTGTTTCTGCAGCCCATCCACCTCGCCCTCGGCGCTCGTCAGCCGTTCGTCCAGCTTGCCCGTGACGCCTTCCAGGTACTCCTTGTTGGCCTCGTCTATCTGCTTGAGCACGCTCTCGCTTTGCTCTATCGACGTGTCGGTGTACAGGCGCAGCACCTCGTCCAGGTCCAGGTTGCCGTCGTCGGAGTACTTCTTCAGCGCCTCCTCCAGCGTGGTGTCCCCGTTGTCGGCGTACTCCTTGAGGGCCTTGTCCAGCTCGTCCCTTATCTGGTCGGTGTAGTCCTGGGCGGCGCCGCCGACCTCCTTGGCGTACGCCTTCTGGCGCTCCTCGGCGGCCGCCAGGCTCTCGCCCCATTTGCCGGTCGATGCCTTGTTCGAGGCGTTCACGGCCTCGGTCACGGTCGCCCGGATGGTCGAGGCGGTGGACTTGGCGGCCGACTTCTGCGCGGCCATCAGCTCGGCGACCGTCTGGTGGTTGCCGAACGTGTAGGTGACCTCGCCGGGGCGCAGCTGGTCCTCCACTACCTTGGTGATGCGCGTGCGCACGCGCAGCGGCGGGTCGTACACCTTGTCCACCACGGTCACCAGGTCGCCCTCGTCCGCGCCCTCGAAGCCCTCGCCGGCGCGCGCAAGCGCCACGGCGTCCACAGTGTAGGACACGGTGGGCACGCACGACTTCGCCAGCTGCGCCTCGGTGAGCTTCTTCAGCTCGGCGGCGATGTCGCCCTTCCAGGCGGCGCGCTCCTCGTCGGAGA
>UQKV01000057.1 GCA_900541665.1 uncultured Collinsella sp. | reverse complement strand
AGCGTCTGGGACATGGCAATACCTCCAGGTGAGTCGGTGCTAAGACACGGTGTCACTATCGTATATCGCCGCGGCTCAAGCCGAAAGGCAGAAAAGGCATGCGGAGGAAAAAGCCGGGCGAACGCGTCGCCCGGCAAAACCGCAGATAAAACCTGCCAAAATAAACCTGTCCCTTTTTGGTAGGTTTAGGGGCGAACCTGGCCGGTGCCGCGGAGCTTATATTTGTAGGTGGTGAGGGCCTCAGCGGCAAAGGGGCCGCGGGCATGGAGCTTTTGGGTCGAGATGCCGATCTCGGCGCCCAGGCCAAACTCGCCGCCGTCGGTGAAGCGCGTGCTGGCGTTGGCGTACACGGCCGAGGCATCGATTGCGTCCAGGAAGCGCTCGCAGGCGTCCGCGTCCTCGGCGATGATGGCCTCGGAATGCATGGTGCCGTAGCGGTTGATGTGTGCGATGGCCTCGTCCTCGTTTGCCACGACCTTCACGCTCATCTCGAGCGCCAGGTACTCGCGGCCCCAATCCTCCTCGGTCGCGGCAACGTAGTCGTCGCCCTCGGCAAGACCGGCATCGGCGCATGCGGCGCACGTGGCGTCGTCACCGTGAATCAGCACACTGTGGTCGTGCAACACGGCCACAGCCGCAGGCAAAAAAGAATCTGCCACGGCGCGGTCAACCAGCAGCGACTCAGCGGCATTGCACACGCCCACGCGTTGGGTCTTGGCATTAACGATAATATTGAGCGCTTTATCGAAGTCGGCGGATTCATGCACGTAGATGTGGCAATTGCCCGTGCCCGTCTCGATCACAGGAACGAGCGACTCACGCACGCAGCGCTGGATCAGGCCCGCACCGCCACGCGGAATAAGCACGTCGACGATGCCACGAAGCTTCATGAGTTCGCCGGTGGCCTCGCGGTCGGTAGACTCGATCATCGAGACGGCCTCGCGCGGGAAGCCCTGCGCCTCGAGGGCATCGGCCAGTAGCTCGGCAATCATGGCGCACGAGTGATAGGCCAGCGAACCGCCGCGCAGAATGCAGGCGTTGCCGGTGCGGATGCAGATGCCCGCGGCATCGGCCGTCACGTTGGGGCGCGCCTCGTAGACCATGGCGACCAGGCCCAACGGCACGCTCACGCGGGTCAGGTCCACACCGCTCGCAAGCACGCGGTGGTCGAGCACGCGGCCGACGGGATCGGGCAGCTCGGCGAGCTTCTCCAAACCGGCGGCCATGCCCTCGACGCGCTCAGGCGTCAGCAGCAGACGGTCGAGCAGACCGGCCGAAGTGCCCGCATCGCGCGCGGCGGACATATCGAGCTCGTTGGCGGCGACGATGGAGTCGACACCGTTGCGCAGTGCTGCGGCCATGGCGCGCACGGCCTCCTGGCGCTGCTCATCGCTCGCCGTGGCAAGCGAGGCCGACGCTGCCTTGGCGGCAACGGCAAGATCGTGGACATACGTGGCTATATCGACCGACATGGGCGGCCCTTTCTCCTAGAAGTTTGCAACCATGGTAGCCGATTTGCGCATGGCCTCGCCCGCGGCGGTAGAATTGGTCAACCCGAAACACCGCAACGAATGGAAGCATCACATGGCGCTCATCACTTCCTACCACGTCCCTGGCCTGTATGTCGAGGACCACAGCATCGATGTCCCTCTCGACTGGCGCGGCCTTGAGCCAATGCTTTTGGCCGTCGGCAGCACTATGCGCCGCGGCGCCATGCCGGCGCCCATCGCCGGCGCGCCCGAGAGCATCAAACTCTTCTACCGCGTGGTTTGCGCGCCCGACCGCATCAACGACGACCTACCGCTCCTCCTCTTTTTGCAGGGCGGCCCCGGCGGCGAGAGCCCGCGTCCGCTGTCGCCCATAAGCGATGGCTGGATCGAGGAGGCCGTTAAGCATTTCCGCGTCGTGCTGCCCGACCAGCGTGGCACCGGGCGCAGCAGCTGTGTTGACGGGCGCGCGATTGCCGCCTTGGGCGATCGCGCCGAGGCAGCAGGAGCCGATGCGGCCCGCTCGCAGGCGGACTTCCTCAAGCGCCACCTCGCCAGCTCCATCGTACGCGATTTTGAGTACCTGCGCCTGGTGGGCTTTGGCGGCAAGCCCTGGGCCACACTCGGGCAGAGCTACGGCGGCTTTCTGACGTTGAGCTATCTGTCGCTCTTCCCCGAGGGCGTGGGCGCAAGCTTTACCTGCGGCGGCATTCCGCACGTGCCGGCGAGCGCCAGCGAGGTCTACGAGCACACCTTCCCGCGCATGGCTGCCAAGACGCAGCAGTATTATGACCGCTATCCCGCTGACGTCGAGCACGTGGCAGCCCTGGCCGATGCGCTCGAGGCTCAGAAGCCCGTGCTGCCCGACGGCTCGCCGATGACGGTCGAGCGCCTACAGCTCATGGGCAGCGACTTTGGCATGAAGCCGAGCTTTGAGCGTATGCATTGGATTATCGATCACGCGTTTGTTACTGGCGACGGTACGCTGAGCTGCGGCTCCTCGGTATCCGACAGCTTTTTGATGCGCGCCTTCGAGCGCACCAACACGCGCACGAATCCGCTGTACTGGACGCTACAGGAATTCATATACGCCGACGGCGACACCATGCCCATTCGCTGGGCCGCAGCAGAGGAGAAGGCCCATCGTGCCGAGTTCGACACGCTCGCGCGCCCGCTCATGTTTACCGGCGAGGCCATGTTCCCGTGGATGTTTGAGCAGATGCCCGAGCTTAAGCCGTTTAAGCCCGCCATGGACCTGCTGATGGAAGACACCAGCTGGGACAAGATCTACGACCCGCAGCGCCTGGCCTGCAACGAAGTGCCGCTCCAGGCCGCGGTGTATTTCGACGACATGTACGTGGATTCGGGCCTGCAGCTCGATACGCTGAGCCGCATTGGCAACTCACATGCCTGGGTGACGAATGAGTTTGAGCACGATGGCCTTCACGGCAACGTGGTGTTCAAGCACGTCTTCGATGAAGCCCTCAACCGCGGAGACCTGCGTCAGATCTTCTAGCAAGGAGCGTCCCCACCTGCCGGCACAAAAGGGACGTCCCCAAGTGCCGCAGTGGGACCCCGCCGCCTCAACGAGTTGCGGTGAAATAGGGACTGTTAAAGGCTTTAAAGCCGCCAAACCATCCCTATTTCACCGCAACTTACGATATGCCGGCGTTACGGCCATCGCAGGTAGAGGACGGAAAGCGAAAACGCCCCTAAGCGAGCAAGGTGACGTGAAAGAGGAGGGCATTGACCTTTTGGTCATGCCCGACGATTGAACGTCAGATTGTCGCTTAGGAGCGTTTGCAGCGTCAATTGGTTAGGCGAAGACGATCAGATTATCTCGATGGATCGCGGGCTTCTCGGCCAGGTCTGCCAGCAGACGGTTGCCGGCAATCTGGTCCTGGCGACGTCCGGCTGCAAGTTCCAGCACGTCCGAATCGGCCTCGGCGATACCGCGGGCGACGACCATACCGCTCGGATCGCACACATCGAGCACATCGCCCTCGGCAAACTGGCCATCGACCTCGCGAATACCCACCGCAAGCAAGGAAGAGCCACGGCTGACCAGCGCCTTCGCGGCGCCGTCATCGACCGTCACCGAACCATGCGCCTTGTCACCCAGTGCGATCCACAGCTTGCGGGGCGCAATGTCCAAACGCTCCGCCGGCGGATCGAACAGGGTTCCCACGCTCTCGCCGCGGGCGAGACGCACGAGGGCATCGGGCTCCTCGCCTGAGCAAATCACGCTCTGAATGCCCGCCGTCATCAGGATGCGGCTCGCGCGGATCTTGGTGATCATGCCACCCGTGCCCACCGAGGTCGAAGAATCGCCTGCCGAGGCAATGATCTTGGCATCGATCTTATGCACGACCGGGACAAACTCAGCCGTCGGGTCCTCGTGCGGATTGGCGGTGTAGAGGCCGTCGATGTCGGACAGCGTCACGCACAGGTCGGCGGAAACCAGGCAGCTCACGAGCGCCGCCAGCGTGTCGTTGTCACCAAACTTGATCTCGTCGACGGTAACGGTATCGTTCTCGTTGACGACCGGCACCACGCCAAGCTCCACGAGGCGCAGCAGGGCGTCGCGCGCATGCAGGTAGGACGTGCGACGGGCCGTGTCGTGGCGCGTGAGCAGCACGAGCGAGGTGAGCAGATCGCGCGCATGAAACTCCTCGTCGTAGGCCGACGAGATGATGCACTGACCAGCCGAGGCGCAGGCCTGCAGGCTCGGAAGGTCGCCGACCGGCTTGCGGTCGAAGCCCAACACGGGATAGCCACAGGCAATAGCGCCCGAGCTCACCACGACCAGACGCCAGCCGAGCTTGCGCAGCGCTGCGGCTTGATCGGCAAGTCCGCCGATAAAGGCGCGGTTGACCTTGCCATCGGCGCCCACCACCGTGGACGAACCGATCTTTACCACCATCGTTTTACAAGAAGTCGTCATGCGTCAAACCAATCGAATGTTGAGCGGGCGGGCGAGAAAATGATCCGTTTTCCTCCGTCCCCAAGGGATCGTCCCCAAGGGATCATTTTGCCCAGGGGAAGGCAGAAGCCGCGGCCATGTTCTTGCGCACGAGCTCGTCGCGCACCTGTGCCAGGCCCTGCTCCATGCCCACCACATAGGTCTGCGGGTACAGGAAGCGCTTGTAGACCGGATCCAGATGGTCCAGTGCCCAGGTGCAACGCTCGCGTGCGTCCTCAATGCTCTCACGCGGGGCAACGGCGCTGCCATCGCGCACGATCGGCGCCAGCAGCTCGCGATACTCGAGCTCGGACACGTCGGTCACCAGCGCGGCATCGTTCACGGCCACGAGGGTATTGCCGCGCGCGGCGCCCTCCCCCGCCAGATGGTCCTCGTCATAGATCATGTCGCAGATCGGGCCGCCAAAGCCGTCGTAATAACGGCGCACGCGCTGCACGCCCGGGATCGTGCGCTTGTAGGGCTGCTCGGAGAGCTTGACCACCGGCGTCCACGGGTCCGTCTCGCTCGCACGACGGGCGGAAAGCTTGTACACGCCACCCAGCGCCGGCTGGTCATAGCAGGTCGCGAGCTTGGTACCCACGCCAAAGCTATCGATGGGCGCGCCCTGGTCGAGCAGCGACTGAATCGTGTACTCGTCAAGGTCGTTGGAGACCGAAATCCCCACATAGGGCAGGCCCTCGGCGTCAAAACGGCCGCGGACATACTTGGACAACTTAGCCAGGTCGCCCGAGTCGATGCGAATGGCCGACAGGCGCTCGCCCGCCGCCTCCATCTCCTTGGCAACCGTAATGGCATGTTCGCAGCCCTCGCGCACGTCGTACGTGTCGATAAGCAGCGTGCAGTTCTTGGGGCTCGACTTGGCAAACGCACGGAAGGCCTCGAGCTCGGAATCGAAGCTCATCACCCAGCTGTGCGCGTGGGTGCCAAAGACGGGGATGCCGTAGCGGCGCCCGGCAAGCACGTTAGACGTGGACGAGCAGCCGGCCACATAGCTCGCGCGGGCGACGGCCAGACCGCCATCGGGGCCCTGGGCGCGACGCAAGCCGAACTCGGCGACGGGGCGACCATCGGCGGCCAGCACCACGCGCGCCGTCTTGGTGGCAACAAGCGTCTGGAAACCGACGATGTTGAGCAGCGCGGTCTCGAGCAGCTGGCACTCCAGCGCCGGGCCGGTGACGCGCACCATAGGCTCACGCGGAAAGACGAGCTCGCCCTCGGGGACGGCGTCGATGTTTACATGCGCACGAAAATCGCGCAGGTAGTCGAGGAATCCAGGCTTGAACATCGCGCCGCCGGCCGGGGCCTGGAGCGAGGCAAGGTAGTCGATGTCCTCGGGCGTAAAGCGCAGGTTCTCGACCAGCTCGGGCAGCTCGGCGGTACCGCACATGACGGCGTAGGCGCTACCAAAGGGGTGGTCGCGGTAAAACGCGGTAAAACAACCCTGCTCATTGGCCTTGCCGCTCTCCCACAGGCCCTGGGCCATAGTGAGCTCGTACAGATCGGTGAGCATTGCAATGTCGGTGGGATGAGAGATATCGGTCAAAGCCATGGGGCGACCTTTCGGATGAGTGGTGCAGAAGTTGAGGGTTGGACGAGGCGGACGTGCGGGCATGGAGCCCGGCGCGAACAGGTTAGTGCAGGCCCATGCTGCCCGTGATCGTGTAGACCATAAAGACGATAAACGCGATGAGGGCGAGCACGATGATGATTTTTTGAGCCGGAGCCATGCCGGGGATCTCATTCTCGCCCGTAGGCTCCTTGGAGGTGACCATGCGCTGGGCAAAGGTCATCTCGTCACGGCTCGGCTTGGGCTCGGTGGGCTTGGGACGAGCGGCTTTTTTAGGCTGAGGTTTGGGCGCGGCAGGTGCAGGCTTCGCTGCAGCGGGCTTGGGTGCGGGCGCGGGCTTGCGCTCGGATGCGGCGTTCGAGGCGACCTCCTCGGCCTTCGCGCGCTCGGCACGCAGGGCAGCCAGCTCCTCACGCTCGCGACGAGCCTCTTCCTGAGCCTCGCGGCGGGCCTTCTCGGCGCGGAGCTCTTCCAACTCGGCGCGCTCCTCGTCGGACAATGGTTGGGACTCAAGCTCGGCCATGGTACCGCCCTTTCTTTTTAAAAAAAGCCGCCGACACAGTGTCAGCGGCTTATCAAATCCAAGGGTGGAGACGAAGGGAGTCGAACCCTCGGCCTCTGCCATGCGACGGCAGCGCTCTCCCAACTGAGCTACGTCCCCAGGACAAGTTGATATTTTACCTACGGCTCGCCAACTGTCAACGCCCAATAACCAGTCTTTTTGAGACGGGACCATTTTGACTACCTTTCGAGCAAGCAATCCTCTCGACGGTTTTTTAATCCCCGTCCCAGAAAAATCATCGGCGAACCCGCTACTTTGCGCTGGTGAGGACGCCGGTGGTGTCAAACGCCGGGGTGAAGCTCTCGTCTACCGCGCCGCCCTCTTGCCAGAACATCGTTGTAAAGCCCAGGTCGTCGGCATGGTCGAGCACCTGCTCGTACTCATCGCGCGTCACGGCTCGTGCCAGGTCGCCGCCCTGCTCGCGCATGAGCGCATTGGGCGTGTACTGGTTCATGACCGAGATCGGCACATCGCCCACCGTCTGCCACACCAGGTCCAGCACGCGACACGAATCGTCTGCATGTCCCGGCAGTACCAGATGGCGCACAATCATGCCGCGCTTCATGAGCCCGTCCTCGTCCACCAGCTCTCCCCCGCGGCGCTCGATCTCGCGCGCCATCTGAGCCAGGCCCGACACGGCCACACGTGGGTAGTCCTTTATATGAGAGAGCGACTGCGCAAGCGCCGCATCGGCATATTTAAAGTCGGTGAGCCACACGTCAACCAGGTCACCCAAGGCAGCCACGGCGCTCGCGCGCTCATAACCGCTCGTGTTGTAGACGATTGGGATGACCAGCCCGCGCGCCCGTGCCGCGGCAATCGCTGCCGGCAGCAGGTGCGCGTAGTGCGTCGCCGTCACCAAATTAATATTGTTGGCACCCTGGTCCTGCAGCTCCAGCATAATCTCGACCAGGCGCTCGGGCGAAATCTCAAGCCCAAAATTTCCCGTCGAGATCTCGTGGTTCTGGCAATAGACGCATTTGAGCGAGCAGCCACTAAAGAAGATCGTGCCCGAACCGGCTTCGCCCGAGATGGGCGGCTCCTCCCACATATGAAGTGCGGCGCGAGCCACCTTGAGCGTGTCGTCGGCACCGCATACGCCGCGCGCACCCTCATCGCGCGCCGCACCGCAACGGCGCGGACACAAATGGCAAGCGGGCGAAAAAAGTTCGGTCAACGACGTCGGCATAAAAACATGCTCCAAAACAACGATTCAGCAGCTCAAACGCAAAGGGACCAACTGCACAGACGGCTCGAGCCCAAAGCGCCGTAATCGTCCGACACGATTTTTGTAATGTCAAGACTGGAATCCACAAAGCGCCGATTTATGATGTAGGTATTCCGCCCCCCGCGGAGCAACTGGGTGAACCGTCGCGTTTATTTAGGGAGCCCACACAGTCGTACCTAGTACAGGTATCCTTCGTTGTTAAGGACGCTGGAACAGTCGATGAGGGCACCCACCTGTTTTAGGTGGGTTCATTTTCGTAACGTGGGGGGTGGTTTTCTTTTGCCGAAAATCGCCATTGCAAATCCCGCCAGGATCCCCAAAAGGCACCAGGCAGAACCCCACCATCACTCGAATATCTGGTAAGCACGTGATTATCGCCCCGTGCAATTCCTCACACCCCTCTTGGTCGAGTATCATGGGTCAGCTATACCCTTTGCGGCGTGGCATCATTTGACCTTTTCCTTCGACGCTTGGCGGTTTATCGATTCATGGCTTCCTCCACGAGCTTCATACCGTACCTTTGCGTGGCGGTCGTGGCTTTTATCACGACCTTCCTTGCGGTGCCCCTGGTCAAGCGCCTGGCAATCAAGCTCGACGCCGTCGACTATCCTTCCAAGCGCCGCATCAACACTAAACCCATCCCGCGCATGGGTGGCACGGCGGTCTTTTTGGGCCTCGTCGTCGCCTGCATTGTTCAGATCCTAGGCACCTGGTACCTGGGCTGGCCGCCCGTTTTAGTGCCCCACCCCCGTCTGCACATCAGTTACCCCATCCTTGCGCTTTCTTTTACCGTTATCTTTGCGACCGGCGCGATCGACGACATCTACCAGCTCAAGCCCAAGCAAAAGCTGGCCGGCCAGGTCCTCGCCGCGCTCATCGCCTGCGTAGGCGGGCTAAAAATCGGCGTCATCGTCAACCCGTTTGCCCCCGGCGAGATTATGCTCGGCTGGCTCGCCTACCCCATTACCGTGATCTACCTGGTGGCGTTCACCAACATCATCAACCTTATCGACGGCCTTGACGGCCTGGCGACGGGTATCTGCGGCATCGCATCGTTCACGATGTTCTCGATGGCCGTTCTCTCGGGCCGCATCGATGCCGCCGCGCTCTCCATTGCGCTCTTTGGCTCGTGCCTCGCCTTCTTGCACTATAACTTCAACCCCGCGAGCATCTTCTTGGGCGACTCGGGGTCGCTGCTTCTGGGCTTTGCGCTGGGCTCCATCTCGCTGCTCAACGTGAGCCGCACCGCCGCGCTCACCTCGCTCATCATCCCGCTCCTCGTGGCCGGCGTACCCATCATCGATACGTTTAGCGCCATCGTGCGCCGCAAGCGCGCCCACATTAGCATTGGACAGGCCGACAAGGGCCACATCCACCACCGCCTGATCCAAGAAGGCTACAACCAAAAACAGGCCGTGCTGCTCATCTATGCCTGGTGCATCATGCTTTCGGCCGGCGCCGCTGCGATTAACCAGGTCGAGGTGCCCATGCGCGTGCTCATCTTTACCGTGCTCGCCATTGGCTCGGCGGCCTTCGCCAAGCACCTGCACCTGTTTGAGCCTGTCTTGCGCCACCATTACAACAAGCGCACACACGAGGACGAGCTGGTAACCCCCGACGACCCCGCCTTTAAACAGGAGGAGCAGGCAGCCGAGGAGCGCAAGGAGGAGCGCCACCACAGGCGCTAGGTTTTATTGACGAGAAAGTGGCTCTTTGCTGCTGGCCGCTCGCGACCGCGTCGCGACCGCCGCATAGCCCTCGCCCTACCGGCACCTCGCCCACTTACGCCCCACCCCTTTCAATAAACGCGTTATCATCTTCACCAATACGCATACGTTAGGAGCAATCATGCCAAACGAGAACAGCTACGAAGTCGCGCTGCAAAAGAGCAACGCCATTCGCGAGGGCCTGGCCAAGACGCCCGAGAAGTTCACCATGCTTACCGGCGACCGCCCCACCGGCCGTCTGCACCTGGGCCACTACTTTGGCACCCTCAAGGGCCGCGTGGAGCTGCAGAACATGGGCGCTAAGACCAACGTGCTCATCGCCGACTACCAGGTCATCACCGACCGCGACACCACCGAGCACATCCAGGACAACGTGTACAACATGGTCATGGACTACCTTGCCTGCGGCATCGACCCCGACAAGACCATGATCTACGCGCACTCCGCCGTGCCCGCCGCCAACCAGCTCATGCTGCCGTTCCTGTCGCTGGTCTCCGAGGCCGAGCTGGCGCGCAACCCCACGGTTAAGGCCGAGATGGAGGCATCGGGTCACGAGCTCACCGGCCTTCTGCTCACCTACCCGGTGCACCAGGCCTGCGACATCCTATTCTGCAAGGGCAATGTGGTGCCCGTCGGTCGCGACCAGCTGCCGCACATCGAGCTCACCCGCACCATCGCCCGCCGCTTTAACAACCGCTACGGCAAGGTATTTCCCGAGGTCGAAGCGCTGCTGTCCGAGACCCCGCTGCTGCCCGGCCTTGACGGTCGCAAGATGAGCAAGAGCTACGGCAACGCCATCAACATCTCGATGACCGCTGAGGAGACGGCCAAGCGCATCAAGAAGAGCCAGACCGATTCCGAGCGCATGATCACGTTCGATCCCGAGAACCGCCCCGGCGTGTCTGGCCTGCTTTCGACGGCCGCCATCTGCACCGGCCGCTCCGAGGTCGAGATTGCCGAGGAGATTGGCATGGGCGGCTCCGGCCAGCTCAAGAAGTACGTGACCGAGGCCGTCAACGAGTACTTCGCGCCGATCCGCGAGCGTCGCCAGCGCTACGAGAACGATCTGGACTATGTGAAAGACGTGCTGCACGAGGGCAACCGTCGCGCCAACGAGATCGCCGAGCAGACCCTGGCCGAGGTTCGGGACGCCATGGGCATGGTGTACTAGACCGATCTGCTGACTTGAACTTCCGATTGCTTTAGGGCGGGCGCTACGGCGTCCGCCTTTTTGGTGCCGGACCGGTTCGGCTCTGTCTATCGCACTCCCCCGACAAACGGGAACGGGCCCGCCGGCAGTCAGTTGCCAGCGGGCCCGTTCCCGAAGTACACCGTTGAATCGCACAGAGGGGAGGAATGCGAATCAAACTCAACAGGGCAGGCTTTTTCATCGCCTATTGCCTGCTCCGTTGCTGAATATAATATAGTTCACCGTGGTTTACTTTGTAGCGTCAATATGCGCCGCCATAGCTTCTCCATATGTTAGCCCCGGTAAACCTACCAAAAAGGGACAGGTTTGTTTTGGCAGGTTTTATCTGGGGAAACGTCGCAGCGCCAGCGTTCCACCACAAAGGGGGCAGGCGCCTTTGTGGTGGTTTTGACGAGGCCCGTCGCTAAAGACCGGCAGGCCAACGACAGGCGGCCAAGTCGACGTGCATGTCGTCCTTAAACGCCACACCCTCCCCTAGCAAAAGCTCACGTTGAGCATCGGGACCGCCAAAAGCGAAGCCCTCGCATATGTGCCCGTCGGCAAACACCACGCGGTGACAGGGAATCTCGCCGGGGCGCGGATTGCTATGTAGGGCATACCCCACGTACCGCGCACTTCGCGGACGACCGGCGAGCAGCGCCACCTGACCATACGTGGCGACCATCCCCTCGGGGATCTGCTCGACCACCTCGTACACCCGTTCAAAACAGCCCTCAGACGCCATTGCTCGCTCCCTTCTCCGCATTAACAGCATAAAGAAATGATCCCTTGGGGACGGAGGAAAACGGATTATTCGCGGCCTCCATGCGGTCGATGATCCGTTTTCCTCCGTCCCCAAGGGATCATTTGTTGGCAGGGCGGTTAGTTAGCGGGCTGGAAGAAGGCTACGGCTACGGCGCCGGGGCCTACGTGGGTGCCGATGGTGGCGCCGATGGTGTGAACGGGCAGTTCGCCCTCGGCGTGGCCAGCCCACAGCGCCGTGCTGTCCTCGATATATTTCTTGAGCACCGCGTCCGAAAGGCCCGTATAGCCGAGCGCCAGCGGCATGGAAAAGTCGATGCCGCCCGCTTTTTCGACCTTCTGATTGAGCAGATTGCGGCCGTTCTTGGAACCGCGCGCCTTACCCAGCTGCACGATCAGACCGTCCTCGACAGCCACCACGGGCTTTACGTTGAGCAGCGTACCCACGGCGCCGGCCGCAGCAGACAGACGACCGCCGCGCACCAGGTACTCCAGCGTCTCGAGCAGGCCGATAACCACCACAC
>UQKV01000056.1 GCA_900541665.1 uncultured Collinsella sp. | reverse complement strand
GCCGCGCGGCAAGGAGATATATTGCCAGACCGGAGGGGCCCCGTGGGCGGGAATCGCGCACTCCATATTTTGTTCACAAATGAATACGTCCCTCAGTCGCATCACTGAGGTTAAAACTGAAGCATTGACTTCTGATATTGGCGATGACCAGCTGTTTTATGAGTATTGAGACATCGGTCATCTCTGGAGCGCTACTTTACTCCAAAGGCATCAGCTATTTGTTTCCCATCGGTAAAAGGCGGGTTTTGTTCGCCAAGCGTTCTTATATATAGATAGATACGGGTTCGACCCGTGCACCGGCAACAAAAAAGACGGCCAACCGAAGTTGACCGTCTCAACAATCTTTGGGTGGGCCGTCAGGGGTTCAGCCTGCTCCGCAGGCGGCCGCTGCGGCGCTCCGCGCCCCGACGGGTTCGAACCCGTGTCGCGGCAATAAAAAAGCGACCAACCGGAGTCGATCGCTTTCTTTTCTATGGTGGGCCGTCAGGGGTTCGAACCCTGGACCTTGGGATTAAAAGTCCCCTGCTCTGCCAGCTGAGCTAACGGCCCGCGGGTGGCATTGTACCACGGTCTGGGACTATTCCCAACTCCATTGGCCGTTCTGGAAAATCACAACTTCACGTCCATCAGGCGTAATGCCCGTAATATCGATGTCGTCCGTGCCGATCATAAAATCGACGTGCGTGCTCGAGACGTTAACACCATGCTCCAGGAGCTCCTCCTTGGACATGTCATACCCACCCTCGATGCATTCGGGGAAACCGACACCTAGCGCGAGATGGCAGCTAGCGTTCTCGTCATAGAGCGTATCGTAGAACAGAACACCACTTTCGCGGATCGGCGTGTTCTTGGAAATGAGCGCGACCTCTCCCAGGTGAGCAGCGCCCTCGTCAGTATCGATGATACTTGCGAGCGTTGCCTTGCCCACGCGGGCGTCGTAGTCCACCACGCGGCCGCCCTCGAATTTAATCCAAAAATCGTCGACCTTATTGCCGTGGTGGATGAGCGGCATGGCCGAGTACACGATACCGTCGGCGCGCATGCGATCGGGCGAAGTGAAGACTTCCTCGGTGGGAATGTTGGGGAAGAAGGGGTGCCCATCGGGCGTCTTGCCCTTGCCGCCGGCCCACTCGTGACCCTTCGTCATGCCAATCGTCAGATCGGTTCCATTTGCCGCGGTGTAATGCAGGCAGTCGAAACGATTGTCGTTCAGGAAACGCAGGTTCTTTTCGAATGCGGCGTCATGGAGTTCCCAGTCGCTCTCTGGGTCCTGGCCATCGGCGCGCGCGGTGTGCAGAATCGCATTCCACAGCTTATAGATTGCAACCTCATCGGCGTCTCCCGGGAACACCTCGTGCGCCCAAGCCACGACCGGAGCGCCGGCGATGCACCACGGATTGATGTTGTAATCCAGTCCACGGCGGAAAACTTTGCACTGCGTATTCCTCGCCTTTGATGCCGCGGCCGGCTTGGCTGGATCGATGCCTTTGAGGGCCGCAGGATCCGCACCCTCGATAAAGACAAAGCAGGCGCCGTCCTGGGCCAGGGAATCCAGCTGCAGGCGCTTCCACTCGGGCGTCTGCTCAAAAAAGCTTTTCTCGACATGCTCGTACGTGAGCCTCGTCACGGCATCATCGGCCCAGATGACCGTCACGTGGCCGGCGCCGGCAGCATAGGCCTCCGCGACCACCACGCGCGCAAACGGCGCGCACTCAACCGGAGACTGAACGACGACTTCCTGGCCGGGCTTAACGTTTACGCCCTTGCGGACAACCAGGCGCGCATAGTTTTTAATCTTGGGCTCCAGGGACTTCATACCCTCCAGGGCCTCTTCGACCGTCAGGGCAGCTCGAATCATGTGCCACTCCATCTATCTATAGAACAGTAAAAAGGCGCGCCGCAAAAACGACGCGCCTTATATCTTAGCGATAAGTATGTATGCAAACGCTACTTCTTCTTGGAGTCCTTCTTGTCCTCCTCGGCAGCTGCGCGCTCGATAAAAGCGTTGAGCTTATTCTCGGACATGCCCTCGGCCTGCGCGCGGTACATGTTGCGCAAGGGACGAATACGAGCGAAGTCGTAGATAAAGTCACCTAGGATGATGACATAGGACAAAACGATGCCGACCATCTGGACGGGACTGGACACCGTGCCGCCGGGAGCGAAGTAGAGCGAAGCCCAAATTGCCACGACGAGTACCATGCCGATGGCGAGCACGGCCCACCAGATACGACGGCGCTTGGTGTAGTCCTCGTCCTGCTTGAGGAGAATATTCGACACCGTGTAGATACGATCCTCGCGAGCACGCTGTTTGGCCTTGCGGGCGCGCTTCTCCTCCTTGGAAAGGCCTTCCAGGTTTTCACCCTTCTCGAGCTCTTTGCGGCGAGCTTTAGACGAAGCCGGCACGACGCGAACGGAGCTCGCTGCCTGGCGGGCGGGTTTAGCAGATGCGGCGGACTTGCGCGCAATCCCGGTAACCTCGTGGGATTGCGTGCGCTTGTTCGTGGCGCTACGGGTACTCACTTATGCGTTCTCCTTCATGCTTGTGAACTGGGAGCCCGTGATGATCTGGAAGGCCTCGCGATAGCGCTCGGACGTGCCATCAATGACCTCGGCGGGCAGGTGCGGGGTCTCCCCCGTCATATCCCAGTTGGCCTTGAGCCAATTGCGGACGAATTGCTTGTCGTAGCTGGGCTGAATCTTGCCCTCCTCGTAGCTGGCGGCAGGCCAGAAACGGCTGGAGTCGGGCGTGAGGCACTCGTCGATCAGCGTAACCTTGCCATCGATGACACCGAACTCGAACTTGGTGTCGGCGATGATGATGCCACGGGTCGCTGCATACTCGGCAGCAGCCTTGTAAATCTTGAGGGAAAGGTCACGAATCTGCGTGGCGATGTCCTCGCCCACGATCTCGCAGCAACGCTCGAACGAGATGTTCTCGTCGTGGTCACCGATCTCGGCCTTCGTGGACGGCGTGAACAGCGGCTCGGGAAGCTTGGAAGCCTCGGTCAGGCCCTCAGGCAGCTGGATGCCGCAGACGGTGCCGTTCTCGTCGTAGGTCTTCTTGCCCGAACCGGTCAGATAGCCGCGGACGATGCACTCGATAGGAATCGTCTGGGCCTTCTTAACCAGCATGGCGCGGCCAGCGAGGTAGTCACGATACTCAGCAAACTCCTCGGGGAAATCCGCCGGGTCGATGGAAACGAGATGGTTGGGGACGATGTCGGCAAACTTATCGAACCAGAATGCCGAGATGCGATTGAGCACCTCTCCCTTAAACGGAATCTCGTCGGGAAGAATGAAGTCGAACGCAGAAATGCGGTCGGTGGCGACCATCAGCAGGTTTTCACCGGCATCGTAAATATCACGAACCTTGCCACGGGAATCCGGACGACGCTCCATCGTTGTCACGTGAGTCACTCCTTACCTAAATACGACAGAAATGCGGGTTCTTTCCCGCATGTTTTCGCAAACTCGGAGCGGCAGGGACGCGGCCCCTCCTTCACCGAATAGCGAAAAGCTAGTGCTCCATTGTAGTAGATGCCGCGTCTGCCGTGTGCTCGCGGGGCAGATGAATTGTAAAAGTCGTACCCTTTCCAAGCTCCGACTCCACGGATATGTAGCCATGGTGACGCTCGACGATCTGCTTGGTCACGGCGAGGCCAACGCCCAGGCCGCCAGCTTCGCGGGCGCGGCTGGCATCGGCGCGCCAAAACCGCCCGAAGATGCGCGACAGATCGTCCTTGGCAATACCGATACCGGTATCCGAAACGGCAATGCTGACGTGCTTGCGGTCACTGAGCACCGACACCACGACCCAACCGCCCTCGGGGGTGTAGCGCATGGCGTTGCTCATGAGGTTGATAACACATTGCGTGATCATGTCGGGATCGGCCTCGACGACATCGTCGTGACCCTGGGTCTCGTCCGCAAAACGCAGGCGCAGATCGCGGTCGACAAACAGGCGCTCCTGGGCATTGACGATGGAACGCACGAAAGGAACCATGTCCACCGGCTCAAGGTTGAGCGGAGCCGTGCTGTTTTCCATACGCGACAGGTCGAGCATCTGCTGCACCAGACGAGCCAGGCGACGTGTCTCGGAAGCAACGGTCTCCAAATGCTCATCGTCAGTGGGATACACGCCATCCTGCATGGCCTCGACCGTTGCGAGCATGGCCATAAGCGGCGTGCGAAGCTCGTGTGCAACGTCTGAGGTCAGGCGCTTCTCGTGCTTCATATCTTTCTCGAGTGAGGTGGCCATCTCATCGAAGGTCTCACCCAGCTGATCGATCTCGTCATCACCGCGCAGTCCCGTGCGAGCCGACAGGTCGCCGTCACGGATTTGCTTTGCGGTACTGGTGATGCGATGAATCGGCTTGGTGAGCATGCGCGACACGAGCGATCCGATAACGACCGAAATGCAGATTGCAACAACCGCGGCGAGGGCCATGGCGTTAAAGGTCTTCTCCCTAAACGCAGAGTCCGCCTTGGTGAGCAAAGCGTCGGAGCCGATGGCCCACAGCTTTACCTGTCCGACATGCTCGCCGGAAGACGTTACAATCTCGACGTTAGCAACGCTATCGGAGTCGGTTGGAGCAGACGAGACCGGGCTATGCGATGCCCTCTTGCCGCTCGTGTCGTCGGTCGTAGCCTGGTTTTCGCGTACATCGGCGGTGGCGCTTGCCGAGGGCCAGGAATCGTCATAAACGATCACGCCCTTTTTATTGACGACCTGCATACCCAGATCGTCGGAAACCAAACTCGACGTTGCGACCGTGCGCAGTTCTCCCGCGGTCCAAGAGCCGTTTTCCTCATATGAGGTTGCCAACTTCTCGGCAGCGGAATTTGCGATTTCGACGATATTGGAGCGCGTGTAATCCGAAAAGACCGTACCCCACACAACAGAGACAACGCCCACCAGCACCAATACCGTCATGAGCGATGTCAGGGCAAAAGCAAGTGCCATGCGCGAGGGATAGCTCATCGTTGGCCGTGAATCGGAACGAGGCGTGTTCCAACTAGCCTTGGAACCCGCCTCGCTCTCCTGCTTGTGCTTTTGTCCGATTTCAAAGCGCGCAGGTGTCATATGTGATTTCCCTATTTCTCGTCCGACTTATCGGTCTTAGCCGGAGCCTCGAAGCGATAGCCGACACCATGGACGGTGTAGAGCCACTTGGGCTTCTTGGGATCATCGCCCAGCTTGGCGCGAAGGTTCTTCACGTGGCTATCGATGGTGCGCTCATAGCCCTCAAAGTCGTACCCGAGCACCTTCTCGACCAGCTCCATGCGGTTATACACACGGCCGGGATGGCGGGCAAGCGTGGTGAGCAGCTTGAACTCGGAAGCCGTCAGATCGACTTCCTTACCCTCGACCAAGATCTTGTGGCCCGAGATATCGATGACCAGATCGCCGAAGTCGAGTACCTCGACGGCGGGCTCGTCGGCCTGATGGGCACGGCGGAACAGAGCGCGAACGCGGGCGACGAGCTCGCGCGGCGAGAACGGCTTAATCAGATAGTCGTCGGCGCCGAGCTCAAGACCGATAATACGGTCCTCAATCTCGCCCTTAGCCGTCAGCATGATGATGGGGACATCCGAGGTATCGCGAATGGTGCGGCAAACGCGCTCGCCGGGGATCTTGGGGAGCATAAGGTCGAGCACGACCAGGTCGAACTGATGCTTCTCGAACTCCTCGATCGCGGACTGGCCGTCGCCGACGCCCACAACCCAGTAGCCTTCGCGCTCGAGATAGGCAGCGACGGCGTCACGGATTGCCTTCTCATCCTCGACCAGCAGAATCTTTTTTGCATCTGAAGCCATAACACGGCCCCCCTGTCTCAATTAGCTAAGAACAAGCCCATTTTAACGCACCTGAGCCCGCCGGATGCCGCTATGACGCGGCAGCTCGGCGGGCGGTACTCACAATTACAACGCGTTTATTCCCCTGTTGGCGCCTTTTTAACCCCTCTAAACTTAAAGAGAGAACAGGCGTGCAGTGACCGTCTCTGGTATACCCTGGCTGTTGCGCACCGTGGCGTACGTAAGGAATGAGTCCGATTTTCCCGCCGTAGCTGGATAATCGCCATATTCCAAAGCGCGGTCGGGCGACAGCAGCGAGCCATAGGTCTTGGCAGAGGTGTCGATCAGGAAATGCGACGCCTGTACCTTAACAAGGTATTTATTCTTCTTGCCAGCCGCACATGCGAGCGGCTCGCGTGACAGGAAGAGGTACGGCCCTCCCTCATTACCGATATACGTGCCCATATTGCCCAGGCTGCCCACGCCACTATAGGCCGCCTCGATAGAAAACACGAAGGTATCGCCCATATATACGGCCTCGAAAGGCGAAACTGACGAAGGGAGGACCAGCTGGGCACGCTTGGTGTTGTTGCCGTCGGTCAGATCGATTGCCGTTATGCCGTAGTAGACGCCCTCGTCGTTGCGGACACGCGGCGAGATGGTCAAAATGCCGTCGCTCACACGCGGAGCGGATGCGAAACGGCCCGTCGACTTCCAAATAGTCTCAGGCTTGGACTCGCTGGGCGACTGACGATAGCAGTACGAATCGTTACTCGTCTTGGTGCCGCCGGACGAAGGCATCTTATACCAGATGACCGACGACCCATACGCTGTGAAGAGCGGCGGATCGTAGTTTTCGCCACCGCGGTCGAGCTCGACAGCGTTGCCGGTAAGGGAGGAGCCTGCAAGGTTTTGCGCATAAAGTTTCCAAGACGCATTGGCAAAGTTCATCTCGACCCACGCGAACACGCCATCACCCGCGCGAACGTCGTAAAACGCATAACCGGTCCCCTCAATGGGATCCTCGATAAGTGTGGTAAGCGAGCCATCGCCCAGGTTGAGCACACCAAGTGTATTGGCGTGCAGGGCAGAAGCAGGCGCCATCATCGCGGCAGCGTAGTCGCCATCGCAGTAGTACAGCAGCGTGCCCAGCGGCAGCGTCCACGAGGCCGCAGGCTCAAGATCGATATCAACAGCTTCGTACTCATCAGTGATCGAGACAATCTTCGAATCGTCCTTGATAACCTGCGGCTCGCCAGCGGCGTCATCACTCGTGCCCGTTTTTTTCGAGCAACCGGCCAGTACGGCAGTAGCACCGGTAGCGGCGCCACCCAGCACAAACCCTCGACGCGTTATTCCATTCTTAAAGCGATCGGCGATACCCATTAGGCGATCTCGGCGCGAGCGGCCTCGATAGCGCGCGTAAGCTGGTCGGCGCAGGAGGTCTTTTTCATACCGCAGGTATTACCGGCGAGAACCTCGATTACGCGATCGGCAGGAGCGCCCTCGACCAGCTTGGAGATTGCCTTGAGATTGCCGTCGCAGCCACCGGTAAACTCAACGCCCATCACCTTGTTGCCGTCATCGGAAAGGTCAAGGTGAATATTGCGAGCACACACGCCCTGAGGCTTGTAATCAAACGAAATCATGCGATCCCCTCTCAGAATGTTATTCGAGACGACTATTATCCCCGTCTTTCCCTAAATGCAACGAGGCGCTTCGCCGGCAACACACATTACCAGCAAAGCGCCCTAAAAAGCTAACGTTATGCCCGAACCTACTCGAAGCTCAGCTGCTCCAGACGATCAAAGACCGTGTCGATACGGGTGAGGAAGTCCCACGGATCAAAGATCTCGTCGAGCTTTTCCTGGCTGACGGTGCAGCGCGGGTCAGCCTCGAGACGCTCCTTAAAGGTAGGGCCGGAGACACAATCCTGTACCTCGTGCCAGGTTGCCATGGCGTTCTCCTGCACAATGGCGTACGCGTCCTCGCGGGTGATGCCCGTGTCGACGAGGGCGAGCAGCACCTTGGAGGAGAAGATGAGGCCGCGGGTCTTATTGAGGTTGGCCATCATGCGGGCAGGGTACAGCTGCAGGCCGTCGATAACGCGAATGAGGCACTGGAACATGTGGTCGAGCGCGATGAAGCTATCGGCCTGGGCGACGCGCTCGGCAGAGGAGTGCGAAATGTCACGCTCGTGCCACAGGGCGACGTTGTCGAAGGCAACCTGCGCGTTGGCCTTCACGACGCGCGACAGGCCGCAGACCTTCTCCATGGTGATGGGGTTGCGCTTGTGTGGCATGGCTGAGCTGCCCTTTTGGCCCTTACGGAACGGCTCCTCGGCCTCGAGCGTATCAGTCTTCTGCAGATTGCGAACCTCGGTAGCGATGCGCTCGCAGGTGGCCGCAGTGGTGGCAAGAACGCCGGCGAGATAGGCGTGATGGTCGCGGCTGATAACCTGCGTGGACAGCGGGTCGTGAACCAGGCCCAGGTGCTCGCAGACGTACTCCTCGACGAACGGCTCGATGGAGCTGTAGGTGCCGACGGCACCGGAGATGGCACCGAAGGCAACATTCTTGCGGGCGTCCTCAAGACGATCCAGATCGCGCTTGAGCTCCCAGGCCCAAGAGCCAAACTTCATGCCGAAGGTCATCGGCTCGGCGTGGATGCCATGAGTGCGGCCGGCACAGAGCGTGTTGCGCTCCTCAAAGGCGCGACGCTTGCAAATCTCGCCGAGCTTCTTGACGTCCTCGATGATCAGGTCGCAGGCCTGGGTGAGCTGGTAGCACAGGGCCGTGTCGCCCAGATCGGAGCTGGTCATGCCATAGTGAACCCAGCGGCTGGGCTTGGGGTCGCCCTCGGGAACATCGGCATCGATGTATTCCTTCATGTTGGTCAGGAAGGCAATGACGTCGTGGCGCGTGACTTCCTCGATCTCATCGACCTTCGCCTTCTCAAAGTTGGCATGGTCGCGGATCCACTGGGCCTCGTCTTTGGAAATACCGATCTTGCCGAGCTCCGCCTGGGCCTCGCAGGCCAGAACCTCGATCTCCTGCCAAATGGCGTACTTGTTCTCGAGGGAGAAGATGTGTCCCATCTCCGGGCGGGTATAGCGATCGATCATAGCGGCTCCTTTTTGGTTATTGGCACGTTGGTCGTAACCCAACCATTGTACCGTGCGCAGGTGCAAGTATGGGCAGCAGGCATTAACCTAACATTTTGGAATTGGAGCGGGCAACGGGACGTCCGCGTATTTGCTTCGCAAATCCGCACCGGCTTCAGGCGAGCCCCTCAGCTTCACGAAGCCGAAGGGGAAGACTTTGTTGAATTAGCCGTCCCCTTGTCTCCCGTGCCCGGTGGAGCGGGCAACGGGACGTCTGCGTATTTACTTCGCAAATCCGCACCGGCTGCGGCCGCCTATCGGCGACCTTGCCTGCTCGCTATAAACGCTTCGCGTTTATTTAACGCTCGCACCCTGTCGGGTTCGAGTCCCGGCACTTGGTAGTAAAAAGCACGGCAACGTAACGCTGCCGTGCTTGTGCTTTTTACTGGAGCGGGCAACGGGATTCGAACCCGCGAGTGTCAGCTTGGGAAGCTGATGCCTTACCACTTGGCGATGCCCGCTTGTGTGTTGGCTAGTATAACGCGGTTGTCTTGTTCGATACAAGGGTGTCGATGCTTGTTTTAGCTGTGGAGAATCGTTTGAAAACCGCGCCAATTGTGGAGATGAGGACCTTTGTCTTTCTTTTCTTACCATCTTCTACCTGCACTTTTATCTGATTGTTGTATTTGAGCTCGATTTGTCAGAAATCGGGCAAGCTTTTGGTCAGCTTCTGATACTTACCCGCATGAACCATGGCGGTAGCCTCATCCCAAGCGCCGCGGCCTCCCCATGCGGCGCACGAGGGATAAGGAGCAGCCATGTCCAACGCACCCACGCACTCTGTCCACAGCGCAATCGCAACAGGTCCGCTGCTCCTGCTCCTCTTCCTGCTTTTCGGCTGTCTGGCACCGGGAGCCGCATTTGCCGTCGATGGCTACGACCAGCTCGGCTTCCGCACTATTAGCGATGATTGTGGGCCCTTCTTCATCGGCAAGTATGAAGCTCAAGACGCCTCAATTGCCTACTGCATGAACCAGGAGCGCCCCGGCCCCACCAAACCGGGCGGCCCATGGCTCACCTTTGATCAAGGCTGGGTGTGGCTCGACGACGAGTTCGCGGCAATCGTTTGTCACGGATATCCTACCGCCACGTCGTTTGGCGGTTACCATCTTTCACCCGATCGCGCCCGCGCCGCCACCCAGCTTGCCGTATGGATGCTCAACGGCACTACCCATGTCGACGGCACCTACTCCTACACGACCGCTCAAGGTAAAACCAAGAGCGGACACTTTACCGCCGACAATGAAGTCGTGGCGGCTGCGCGGTGGCTCCACGACAGCGCAAAATCAGGAAGCATCAAAGCCGCTCCGCACCGCGCGCGACGCTATCTAGGGGCCGTATCGGGCGGCAGCAAACGTCAAGACATGCTCTATGTACTGCCGGCGGTCTCTGTTTCCTTCCAAAAGCAGTCTGCAAACGCTGCCATTACCAGCGGAAACAATACTTATCAGTTTGACGGGGCAACATTCGATGTTTTTGAGAGCGCCAGCGGCGCGCGTGTCGGCACCGTCCAGATGGACAGCAACGGTCGAGCGCAGGCAACACTCCTACCCAACACGACATACTACCTAGTTGAGACAACAGCGCCAGCTGGTTATATCCCCCTGCACGATCGCATTGCCTTTACCACGACGGATAACGGCGGATACGTCACCATTGATGAACAACCCGGCACCATTACCTTGCGCATTGTAAAGCTCGACGCCGCAACGAATGCAGGCCCCCAAGTTGGGGCTTCACTCGCAGGAGCAGAATTCGTGTGCGTATCGCAATCAACCCCTGGATGGACACAAACTCTCAGGACCGATGAAAGCGGTCGAGCTACCCTCACCGATGTCCCCCTGGGAACCTTTACCATCTATGAATCGAAGGCGCCCGAGGGCTATTTGCCCTCCGGTGACAGTTGGTCTTACACCGTTGGAGCCGACCAACTCGGCGATTCAGGCGTGGTCGAAATCGAATCTCGCGTTTCCGATATCCCCATTGCGTTTGACCTTGAGATTTCCAAATTCAAGGACTACGGCAATAGCGATCAATCCGGCCTGGAGCAGCCGGCAGGAGATGTTGTCTTTGAGGTTGTCAGTAACAGCTCTCAGCAGGTTGTTGGCACACTGACTACAAACATCTATGGCTTTGCCTCCACCAAAGACCAGCCCGAAGCATGGTTCGGCACAGGCAAGCGACCCGCCGGTGTCCACGGAGCCGTCCCATACGACCGTGCCGGCTACACGGTTCGCGAGGTTCCGGAATCCGTCCCCGAGGGTTTTAAACGTGCAGGAGAATGGACCGTCGGGGCCAATCAGATTTCCGACGGCGCCGAGCTTCAATATATCGTGGACAACCACGCTCTGTCGACGCATCTCCAAATTGTAAAACGCGATGCCCAAACAGGCGCTTCTGTTCCCCTAGCCGGATTCACCTTCCAACTCCTCGACAGCAATCACGAACCTGTCTCACAAACTTGCTGGTATCCAGCACATAACGTAATGGACACCTTTACGACTGACGCGACCGGGACCGTCACACTGCCCGAATCGCTCGTGCCGGGCACCTATTATGTACGCGAAACCTCGGCCAAAGAGCCCTATCTTGTCGGCGAAGAGATCGAGGTAAACATACCCGCCGATATAAACCTAACGCCCGTTGCAATCGCCTCGTATTATGACCACGCCGCGATCGGAAACATCAGGATCGTTAAAACCGATGCCGTAGACGGCAGCAGCCTCGCGGGCGCCGTCTTTGAGATCCGTGCCTCGGGTGATATCGTGCGCCCCGACGGTAGCATTGCCGCGCTCGACGGTGAGACTGTCGCTACCGTCACGACGGATGAAACTGGAGAAGCACGTGCGGACGACCTCCCGCTGGGATCTGGCACCGCACGCTACGAGGTTGTCGAGACTCAAGCGCCGGCAGGCTTCTTACTCGATCGGACATCCCATATTGTCGACCTTACTTATGCCGACCAGAAAACACCCGTTGTAGAAGCACGGCTTAACGTATCCGACGATTACACCAAGGTTGATATCTCCAAGGTCGATGCAAGCGGTGAGCAGGAAGTAGAAGGCGCACGGCTCACCTTATATGGTCCCGATAAAACCGAAATAGACTCCTGGACCTCATCCGACAAGCCACACCGCGTCGAACATCTTGCACCCGGCACCTACTCGTTGCGCGAAATGATGTCTCCGCGGACCTATGACCTTGCCGAGGAGATAACGTTTGGAATAAAGGATACGGGAGAAGTCCAATCCGTCGCGATGAAGGATGCGCCCATCGAGATCAAGGGGCAGGTCGACAAGCGTCAGGAACTTGTCCAACCTATCGAAAAGGGCCTGTTGGCTAACGGCGATGGTAAAAACCGTGCCGCGATGCAAACCAATACGGATGGGCTTTTCTCCTATACCATCGACGCTCGAAACGATTCAACTACCTGGGTTGATGAGTTTACAATTACCGATGATCTTGAGTGTGCCGAGGACGATACGGCGAGATTCGTCTCAATCGAAACCCCCGTCGCCATCGGCGACCTCAATGGTCTGTGCAACGTGTGGTATCGCACGACGCCGTTGGACTCGACAGACGTCGATG
>UQKV01000055.1 GCA_900541665.1 uncultured Collinsella sp. | reverse complement strand
CGCTCACGGAACTTGCGGCACGTGGCACGCAGGGCCGTTTCGGCATCGATGCCTTCTTTGCGCGCCACGTTCACCAGGGAAAACAGCACATCGCCAAACTCCAGCTCCTTCGCCTGAGCATCATCGGAGCGGCATGCCTGCTTGAATTCGGTAATCTCTTCTTCCACCTTGGCCCACACGTCTTCGACGGTGTCCCACTCGAACCCGGCTGCAACCGCCTTACGGGAAATCTTGTAGGCTTGGAGCAGCGCTGGGAAGCTAGCAGGCACACTGTCCAGCAACCCCTCGGGCTCTTCGGCCTGGGCATCGGCGACGCTCTTTTCGGCGAGCTTCACGTTGTCCCAAATGGAAAGCACGTCTTCGGCAGAGCCCGCAGCTGCTTCACCGAACACATGCGGATGGCGACGAATCATCTTCGCATTCACATCACGGCACACATCCGCCACGGTAAATTCGCCCGCATCGGCGGCGATCTGGCTTTGCAGAACCACCTGCAAAAGAACATCGCCCAGCTCTTCACGAAGATGCGTCGCGTCGTGTTGTTCGATAGTATCGACAGCCTCGTACGCCTCTTCGATCATGTTGCGGGCGATGGATTCATGGGTTTGCTCGCGGTCCCACGGGCAGCCGTCGGGCTGACGCAAGCGCCAGACGGTCTGTACCAGATGTTGTAGCTCGGCCGATGCGTCGACCAGCGTGGACAAATCGCGCGAGCCCTCGGCATTTTGCTGAGCCATGTGCTGCGCCATGGTTATTCCTCCTCCAGGATCACATGGCGGAACGCGCCGCCCTCGTAGATGCCGTAGCTGTGCGTACCGTCCTTGGGGATGCTCACGCTGCCGGGGTTGAAGAGCCACAGGCCCGGGTGCGCGGCGCTTTCCTCGTTAACCTTGATGTGCGTGTGGCCGTAGACGAGCGCGGAGCCCTCGGGCAGCGCGGGCGCGTGGTCGACGCTGTTGTGCATGCCGGCGCCAAAGACGTGGCCGTGCGTCAGGAACAGCTCGCGGCCGGTCTCGTCAAACAGCGTGGCGTAGTCGGCCATGACGGGAAAGTCGAGCACCATCTGGTCGACCTCGGCGTCACAGTTGCCGCGCACCGCGATGATGCGGTCGGCCAGGGCGTTGAGCAGCGGAATCACGCGCTTGGGGGCGTAATCGCGCGGCAGGTCGTTGCGCGGACCGTGGTAGAGCAGGTCGCCCAGCAGCACGATGCGGTCGGGCTGCTCGGATTCGATGGCGGCAACCAGGCGCTCGGCCCAATATGCCGAGCCGTGGATGTCGGAGGCGATGAGGTATTTCATGGGGCGATCCTTTCGGGATGGGGTTAATGCGGCTGGGCACGGGATGTCGCCGGCCGCGCTATTCAAATCGCAGTGCCGCGCTCTGGGCCGCCTGCATCACGCGCTGGAGCGGCACGTTATGCTCACGGGCAAGGCGGGCGCAGTCCTCGTACTCGGGCGCCGCACGCTCACTGCCGTCGGGCAGGGTTGCCACCTTTACGGCCACCTCGCCCCATGGCGTCGTTACGCGCTCAAAGCGGCGTGGCAGGCAAACGCGCTCCATAATCTGGCGCCGAATACCGTTGGTCGTGGTTTCCAAAAAGATAATCGTCTGCAGGCGCTCGATATCCTCGTAGGTGCAGATTACCTGCAGCTGCCAGCCAGGGCGGCCTTTCTTGCAATAGAGGGGCAGCCAATGCACCTCGCGCGCACCCGCCTCGCGCAGGCGGTCGGCGGCGTAGGCAAGCACCTCGGGCGACGCATCGTCGATGTCGCATTCCAGCTTGACGATGGTCTCGGGTGCATCGGTCTCGCGGGACAGCGGGGATGTGCTATCGCATTGCATACGGTCCGGATCCTTTCCGCACGGGCTCGTTTTGTTCATCCAAACGCTAGCACATCGGACGTGGCACAGGCATGACTTTCGTCCGTCGCCGCCCTCGCCCCTATCCAAACATGTACATCAGCCTCCAAACATGTCATTTTTTGCAGCTTTTGGAGGCTGATGTACATGTTTTGAGAGCGCAAGCGAGGACGCACACCCTTTCCAGTCGATTTCGGCCCCCCGGTGCGCTCGTCGCATCGGGGGCCGCGCCATTACAATGGAGCGGTTTCGCCAAATGCAAAGGAGTCGCCATGTCTGCTTGCCCGCTGGTCGATTGCCACACCCACACCTCGTTTTCGGACGGACATGCCTCGTTTGAGGAAAACGTCCGCGCTGCCGCGGCCGCCGGCTGCCGCGTCATGGTCTCGACCGACCATCTCACCTTACCCGCCAGCATGGATGCCAACTGCGAGGTGCAGGTTGTCGAGGGCGACCTGCCGGCACATCGTCTGGCTTTTGAGGATGCCCGCAAGCTTGCCGCGCAGATCGCGTCGGAGCTCGAGCTTATCTATGGCTTTGAATGCGATTGGTACGAGGGCTGCGAGCCTTTGGTTGAGCGCTGGTCCCAGGGCGCCGTCGTGCGCCTGGGCAGCGTGCATTGGATTGGCAACCCAGGCGATATCATGGCCGGCGCCGCGGGTACGGCGGGAACGGAAAACGTCGCTCGTCCCGATACACCCGATTCCCTTTGCGGTTGGATCGACGACGACACCAACCTGCACGTTTGGGAAAACCTGGGGGTACGCGGCGTGTGGGAGCGCTACGTCGACGACTGGTGCCGCGCCTGCGAGAGCCCGCTCAACTTTGATGTGATGGCTCACCCCGACCTGGTCATGCGCTTTTCGAAGGAAGGCTTTGCGCCCGACTTTGACCCCGCACCGTTTTGGCAGCAGTTGGCCGAGTGCGCGCACGATACGGGCCGCCGCGTTGAGGTCTCGACCGCCGCACCGCGCAAGGGGCTCGACGACTACTACCCCGCAACCGGTCTTTTGCGCTGCTTTGCCCATGCCGAGGTGCCGATCACTTTTGGCTCGGACGCGCACCGCGCCTGTGATATCTGCTGGATCATCCGCGAGGCCCAGGCCCACGCCTACGACTGCGGTTATCGAACCTTCGACATCCCCCACCCCACCGGCGAATGGGAACCCACACCCCTCGACTAGCCATCCCTTCATAAGTTGCGGTGGAATAGGGATTGTTTTGCCTGATGAAGCGCTTAAACAGTCCCTATTTCACCGCAACTTCCATGACCCCGTTACACCAACAAAGACTGTCCCAAACGACTAGTGGCGGCGGGCGTTGAGTTCGCCGGCCAGCTCGTCGAGGGTGATGCCGTAGCGCTCAAGGGTTACGAGCAGGTGGTAGACCAGGTCACCGGCCTCGTAGCGGATGTGATCGTGATCGTTATCCTTGCAGGCCATGATCACCTCGCTCGCCTCCTCGGCAAGCTTCTTGAGCAGCTCATCCTCGACGTCGGTCAGTAGACGAGCGGTATAGCTCTCCTGCGGCGACGCGTCGCGGCGGCCATGAATCACCTCGGCCAGGCCCGTCAGCGTCTCACCGATATTTCCATCCTGAACATTCGCGGTACGCACACCCATAGTTCAATCCTTTCTGGTGGCCGAGCGTCTAATCGAGCGCCCGCCCTACGCGAGTTTCTTAAAGAAGCAGGTACGGTTGCCGGTATGGCAGGCCGGACCCGGCGAGTCGACCTTGACCAGCAGCGTATCGCTATCGCAGTCGGCCCAGAGCTCCTTGACCTCCTGCATATTGCCGCTCGTCGCTCCCTTATTCCAGAGCTCCTGACGGCTGCGGCTCCAAAACCACGTGGTACCGGTCTTGAGCGTCAGCCCCACCGACTCCTCGTTCATCCAGGCAACCATAAGCACCTCGCCGGTGTCATACTGCTGAACCACACAAGGAATCAGCCCCTTGGCGTCGTACGTAAGCTTTGAAGGATCGGTTATCTCTTCCATTTCTCTCCCCAAATTCAAACTTCGCAGGTCGGCGAGGGTTGTCCAGGTGCCCGAGATTCCGAGCGACAAGCCAGACGACGCGTACTTAAGTACGCGAGGAGGGTTGGAGCCGGAAGGTCGGGTGCCTGGGCAAGCCGCAGCGCTAGAAGTCCAACCTGACAGGGATGCCTTGAGAGGCCATGTACTCTTTGACTTCGCGAATGCTGAAGGTTCCAAAGTGAAAGACGCTCGCCGCCAGCACGGCATCGGCCTCGCCCTCGATCACGCCCTCAGCGAAATGCTCGAGCGTGCCCACGCCACCGCTCGCGATGACGGGGATTGGCACCGCGCGCGCCACGGCGCGGGTGAGCGCCAAATCGAAGCCGGCCTTGGTGCCGTCGCGATCCATGCTGGTCAGTAGGATTTCGCCGGCGCCGCGACGAGCCGCCTCCTCGGCCCACGCCACCGCATCGATACCCGTGGCGTTGCGGCCTCCTGCGGTAAAGACCTCCCACTTGTCGGCACCGGATGCTCCGGGCAAGCCGACGCGCTTGGCATCGATCGCCACAACCACGGCCTGGCTGCCAAACGCCGCGGCAGCCTGGCTGATCAGCGACGGATCGCGCACGGCCGCCGAGTTGAGCGACACCTTGTCGGCACCGGCGGCAACCATGGTCCGCATGCCCGCCAAGTCGCGAAAGCCGCCGCCCACGGTATAGGGAATAGCGAGCTCCTCGGCCGCGTGCGCCGCCATCTCGATGGTCGTCGCACGGTTGTCACTCGTCGCGGTAATGTCCAAAAATACGACCTCGTCCGCACCTTCGCGGTCGTAGGCGCGCGCCAGCTCCACCGGATCGCCCGCATCGCGCAAGCTCACAAAGTTGACGCCCTTGACCACACGGCCGTCCTTGACGTCCAAGCAGGGAATCACGCGTTTGGTAAGCATGGGCTACTCCTCCCCTCGGACGGCGTCCAGCGCCTGGGTCAGCGTAAAGTTGCCCTCGTAGAGTGCGCGACCGGTAATGGCACCTTCAATCGCGCTCTCACCCACTGCGGCCAGCGCACGGATGTCGTCGAGCGTCGAGATGCCGCCCGATGCCACGACGGGAAAGCCCGCGACCTCGGCCACATGGCGATACGCCGCCACATCGATGCCCGTCTGCATGCCATCGCGCGCAATGTCGGTATACACCAGATGCTTAAAACCCAGCTCGGAAAGCTGCGCCACGGCGTCGTCGAGCGCCACGCCCGCGCCGTCACGCCAGCCATTCACCTTGACCTGGCCGTCGCGTGCGGCAATATCTGCCACCAACAGCTCGCCAAATCCTTGGGCCGCCACCTCGGCAAAACCCGGCTCGGTCACGAGCACCGTGCCTAGTGCGATGCGGCGCGCACCGTAGCCGGCCAACTCGTCGATGCGCGCGAGCGAGCGGGCGCCGCCGCCCACGTCCACAGACAGACCGTCGACGCCGCAGATGGCCTTGATCGCCGCCGAGTTGGCAGCGCATGTGTTCTCGTCCTCGCCAAAGGCAGAAGACAGGTCTACGACGTGCACCCAGCTTGCGCCCTGCTCGGCAAACGAGCGGGCGACTGCCACAGGGTCGTCGGAATATACCTTGCAGCGGCTGCGGTCGCCGCGCTCCAGGCGCACGACCTTGCCGCCGATCAGATCGATTGCGGGAAACAGGATCATCGGCCGGCCTCCTCGACGATGTTGACGAAGTTCTTAAGGATGCGCTGACCCAGCGCTGAGGATTTCTCGGGATGGAACTGGCAGCCCCACACGTTGCCGTGACGCACGATGCACGGGAAGCTCCGCGTATAGTGCGTGCGCGCCAGCACATCGGCGGCATCGGCGTCGTCGGCCACCGCGTAGCTGTGGGTGAAATACATGTTGGCACCCTCGGCAAAACCAGCAAGCAGCGGATCGGCCGCGCCGGCGGGCGTCATGTGCACCTGGTCCCAGCCCACGTGCGGCACCTTCAGGCGGCCCGACTCCAAGCGCGTGCACGAACCGCGCATAATGCCCAGGCCATCGACCCAGGGGCCACCGGCCTGCTCGGGGGTGTTGCCATCGGCAACCGCGCCCTCGTCCGCAGGCACGCCCTCGTTGCCGCGCTCAAAAAATAGCTGAAGGCCCAGGCAGATGCCGAGCAGCGGAGTTCCGGCGGCGACGGCATCGAGCACCGCGTCCGCCTCGCCGCTCTGGCGCATAAAGGCGATCGCGTCATAGAACGCGCCCACGCCCGGGATGACCAGGCCGTCGGCGCAGCGGATCTGCTCCGGATCGTCCGACGTGCAGGCGGCGGCACCGGCGCGCGCAAGCCCGCGCGCAACGCTCGACAAGTTACCCTTGTGGTAGTCGACCACCACGATCTTCGGTTCGCCCACGCGACCCTCCTCTTCTCATCATCCAAAACCACCACAAAGGTGCCTGTCCCCTTTGTGGTGGTTTTACCCTTGTGACGGTTACAGCGATCCCTTGGTGCTGGGGATGCCCTGCACGCGGGGATCCAGCTCACAGGCGTGGCGCATCGTGCGGCCCACGGCCTTAAAGGCGGCCTCGATAATGTGATGCGAGTTGCCGCCCGCCAGCTCGCGCACGTGCAGCGTGAGCTTGGCGTCGCGCGCAAAGGCGTAGAAGAACTCAACGGCCAGCTCGGTATCGAAGCTGCCCACGCGCTCGGTCGGCACGGGCAGCTCGCAGTAGGCCTGCCCGCGACCCGAAATGTCCACGGCGGCCATCACGAGCGTCTCGTCCATGGCGATCGCCGCGTCGGCAAAGCGTGTAATGCCTGCCTTGTCGCCCAGCGCTTGGCAAAACGCCTCGCCCAGCACAATGCCCGCGTCCTCGACGGTGTGATGTGCATCGACCTCCACGTCGCCCACCGCGTGCACCGTCAGATCGAACAGACCATGGCGGCCAAAAGCGTTGAGCATGTGGTCGAAAAACGGCACGCCGGTCGAGATATCGCACACGCCGCTTCCGTCCAGGTCGAGCTTTACGACAATGTCGGTCTCGCCCGTCTTGCGGGTCACCTCGGCATAGCGGTCCATCTACATCTCCTCCTTCACCAGCGCGGCAAACGCAGCCAGCACCTCGTCGTTTTCCTGCGGGGTACCCACGGTAATGCGTAGGCAGTCCGCGAGCCCCGGCGCGTAGCTAAAGTCGCGCACCAAAATCGAATACTCGTCGCGCAGACGCTCGCGCACGCGCGTGGCATGCGGCGTGCACACGAGCACAAAGTTCGCCGCGCTCGGCCACGCCTCCACGGGCAGACCCTCGGCAGCCATTGCGCGCAGGGCACACAGTTCGCGCTCGCGCTCGGATGCAACCTGTGCCACCACGGGCGCGTACGCATCGCGAGCACGCACGCAAGCAAGCGCCGCGGCCTGGCTCAGCACATTGACCGAGTAGATCTGGCGAATCGCCGCGAACACGTCGATGACCTCGGGTGCCGCGATCACGTAGCCCAGACGCGCGCCGGCGGCGCCGAACGCCTTAGACAGCGTATGCAGAATCACCAGGTTGGGATACTCGGCGATAAGTCCCTGTGCCGTGGTGGCCGCACCAAATGAATCATCGGCAAACTCAACGTAAGCCTCGTCGATCATAACCATGCCGGGGCACGCATCGCACAGGGCCGCGACAAAGTCGAGCGGAGCCACATCACCCGTGGGATTGTTGGGCGAGGTCACGATAGCAAGGTTGCACTCGGGCGCCGCCGTGAGCACGGCCGCCTGGTCGAGCTCAAAGCTCGCCGGATCGCGCCACACGTCGCGAACCTCGGTCTGGCAGAGAGACGCAAAAAACGCGTACTCACTAAAGCACGGCGGGCAGTTGAGCAGGGTCCGCCCGGCGCCGCCAAATGCCAGCAGGTAGTTATAGAGCAGCTCGTCGCCGCCGTTTCCCACACAGATGTTCTCGCGCGTCACGCCATGCCAAGCGGCAAGCTCGTCGCGCAGGTCGTTGGACATGGGATCGGGGTAGCGGTTGAGCGGTGTGGCAGCCAGGGCGGCGTCGATCGCCTCGCGCACGCCGGCCGGCACGGGATAGGTGTTCTCGTTGGCCGAAAGGTTGATGCGCGTAGGCGTAAAGTTAGGATCGTAGGGCTCAATACCAGCCAGGTAAGGCTGGACGAGCTCCTTCATGCGGGGCGTCAGCTCGGCCATATTAGGCCTCCCCGCCGCTCGCGCCAGCGCCATCCGCGCCTGCGGCCGCGAGGTCAACGCCCTCGGCAACCGTCGCCACGGCGTCGCCCGGCCAGGCAACCTTGGTCAGGTCGGCCGCAGCCAGAGACTCGGCACTCACGGCATCCTCGCCCTGCTCCAGCACACGGCGACGCAGGGCGGCGGATAGCGCGTGCGCCCACAGGCCCTCGGCCTCGGCCAGACGCTGTGTGGCGGGAGCGTCGGAGAGCAGGCCCTCGGGCGTATAGCAAATGACGCTCGAGCGCTTAACGAACTCTTCGACCGAAAGCGGGTTGGAGAACATGGCCGTGCCGCCGGTCGGCAGCGTGTGGTTGGGGCCAGCAACATAATCGCCAAGCGGCTCGGAGCTCCAAGCGCCCACAAAGATGGCGCCGGCGTTGCGAATGCCGCCAAGCAGGCCCATTGCGTCCTTGCAGTGCAGCTCAAGGTGCTCGGGCGCCACGGTGTTCACGGCCTCGACGGCGGCAGCCATGTCGGCGGCCACCACGATGGTGCCTTCGTTATCGAGCGAGGCGCGTGTGATCTCGGCACGCGGGGACTGCGCTACCAGAATGTCGATACCAGCCTCGACCTCGCGCGCAAACTGCTCGTCGCAGGTCACCAGATAGCAGGCTGCCAGCGGATCGTGCTCGGCCTGGGCCATCAGGTCGGCCGCGACCACCATGGGCTTGGCCGTGGCATCGGCAAGTACGCAGACCTCGGAAGGGCCAGCGACCATGTCGATGCCCACGTCGCCCGAGACAATCTGCTTGGCCGCGGCGACAAAGGCGTTGCCCGGGCCGGTGATCTTGTCGACGCGCGGAATGGTCTCGGTGCCGTACGCCAGCGCGGCCACGGCTTGAGCGCCGCCCACCATATAGATCTCGTCCACGCCGCCGAGCTTTGCCGCGGCGAGCGTATAGGGGCTGATCAGGCCGTCCTTTTGCGGCGGCGTCACCATGACCACGCGCTTGACGCCGGCAACCTTGGCGGGAATGGCGTTCATGAGCACCGTGGAGGGATATTGCGCGCGACCGCCCGGCACGTAGATGCCGGCCGCCGCGAGCGGGGTCACCTTAACGCCGAGCATCGTGCCATCTGCGCGCGTGGTAAACCAGCTCTGCTCGACCTCGCGCTGGTGGAACTCGCGAATCTGGCACGCGGCCTTCTCGAGCGCCGCGACAAACGCGGGGTCGAGGTCTTCGAGCGCGGCATCGATCTGCTCCTGCGGCAAGCGGAAGCTCTGCAGCTCAACACCGTCAAATCGCTGACAGTAATCGCGCACTGCGGCATCGCCGTTGGCGCGCACGTTGGCCACGATATCGCGGGCGGCGTCGACGATGTTTTGCGGCAGCACGCCCTTGCGGTTGAGCTGGTTGGTAACGAGGCGCTCACCGGGAGCAAGCTTGATGGTCTTCATATCGGTATCCCCTATCGGTCGAGGTTGCGTTTGAAAAAACGAGAGGCCGGGCGGCGGCGCCAATCGGCCCGCAGCCCAGACGTTGGGACGCCCGTGCGTGCTCGCGCTATTGTGCCGAGCCCGCGACGGGCTCAAAATGCTTGTCCTTCACGGCCGCGGCCAGGCGATCTGCCAGGTTGCGCACGCGCGGATCCAGGCGAGCGGCACCCGGGTTGACAAAGAAGCGGGCCGTGCAGTCCATAATGCGACCAGTAATAACCAGGTCGTTATCGCGCAGCGTGGCGCCCGTGGCGGTAATATCCACGATGCGGTCGGTCATGCCGACAATGGGACCCAGCTCGATGTTACCGTGAAGCGAAACGATGTCGGCGTTCACGCCGCGCTCGGCATACCAGGCACTCGCGATGCGCGGGTACTTGGTTGCCACACGAAGCGAACCGCGGCGGGCATAGTTGCGCTCGGCCTGACCGGCGCGCCACGCGGGCTCCGCCTCGATAAACGTGCACAGGCCATAGCCCAGGTCGACCAGCTGCAGCAGGTTGAGGTCTGCCTCGATGAGCGAATCCCAACCACAGATGCCGCAGTCGGCGCCGCCGCAGCCCACAAAGGCGGGCGCGTCGCTGGGACGCACGATGACAAACTCGATATCGCCGACCGCGCCCTCGCCGGCACGCGTGTCGCGGCCGCGCACGATCAGGTGACGGCCGGGGTCACGCAGCTCAGAGACGTCCAAACCCGCGGTCTCGAGCACGTCGAGCGTGTCGGCCTTAAGCGAGCCCTTGGGCACAGCGATGCGCAGCGGGCCCTCGGCGCCACGGCCCGCGGCGTGGTCGCCATCGGAAGCGGCGTCCTCGGCCGAGGTGCGCGCGGCCTCCAGGCGCTCGAGCGAAAAGGCGAAGCCCGCCGCCGGCACCTCGATACCGTCGCCAAATGCGCCGGTAAAGATGGAGTCATAGCGTCCGCCCGAACCGACCGGATCGGGCAGTCCGCCGGCATAGGCCTTAAAGACCAGGCCCGTGTAGTAATCGAAAGAGTTCATGATGGAGAAGTCGAACGACAGCACCTGGGCCTCCTCGGGGGCCAGGCCCTCGACCAGGGCACGCAGCTCGCGCGTGAGCGGCGCGACAATGCCCGCCGCTGCCAGCAGCGTATCGACGCGGTCGAGCACCTCGGCACCACCGTGCAGACGCGGCAACTCGCTAATGGCGGCCTTGACGGCCTCGGACTCGACGCTTGCCGCCACGCGGGCATCGAGGCCCACAAAGTCGTTGGCGTGCACGCAGCGCAGGGCCTCAGCGGCCAGCTCGCGATCCTCGCACGCCGCGAGCAGTTCCTTAAACGGACGCACGCTACCTGCGATAATGCGCGCATCGGGCAGCGCCAACTTGCGCACGGCCTCGGCCACGAGCGAGACAATCTCGACATCGCCCGCGGTATCGCCCGCACCGATAAGCTCAAAGCCCAGCTGTGTAAACTGGCGCGAGCCGCCGGCATTGCGCTGGCACTCACGAACCACCGGCGCCTCGTAGCGAAGGCGCAGGGGCAGGTCGGCAGCGTGCATGCGGGTCGAAACCAGGCGCACGATCGGCAACGTGTTGTCGGGACGGACCACCAGCAGGCGGCCATCATCGTCAAAGAGCTTAAACGGCGTGTCCGCAATGCGGCCGCCCTCCTCGAGCGAACCCTTGTCCTCGAGCAGCGGTGTCTCGACCGGAAGGTAATGATGCTCCCTGAAGCAGCCCTTCACCGTCAGCGCAATCTCCTCGCGCGTCTGAGCCTCCTCGGGCAATATGTCCCGGAATCCCCACGGTGTGGCCGTCATCTGATGAGCCTCCTCATGCTGTGTTTCATATAGAACGAAAGACCGGCATAGCTCCGCCGGTTTTCTGGGTACTTTAGCATACTAGAGTGTTTGCGGGGAGAATCGTCCTCCTCGGCTCACACCGTATTCATTTGGAAACATAGGAGCGGATTGTCGCAACCCAACCCCACCTAGACGCCAATCGCACGACGATACTCTGCCATTACCTGCGCATCGGCAGCTGCGGGATCGGCAAAATAGCGCCAGTCATAGGTCTCGGCCGAAACAACTCCGCGATAGCCGCGCGCCACCAGCCTATCCAGGTCGGCGCGCATATCGCGGTCGCCGTCACCCCAGGCAAGATGCGTCGTGCCATCTGCCGCAACATCGACAAAATGCACGTGGGCGACATCATCGCCAAGCAGATCGAAATAATCGTCGATGGTATCCCCCGCCACCGCCATAGCGCCCAAATCCAGACACGCCTTAAGTGCCGGATGATCAACTGCCTCGATCATGCGCTTCGTATCGGCCGCCGAGTTCACGATCATCGACTCAACCGGCTGTAGGGCCTCGAGCACCAGTCGCACGCCGCACTCTCCCGCATGCTCGGCAATCGCACGCAGCATCGAGGCGCTGCGACCCCACGCGTCCTCGATCGGCTCGTTCAAAAATGCCCAACCGCTCGAGACCATGACCTGCTCGGCTCCAAGTTCCGCCGCGATATCTACAACGTTCTTAAAGTACGCGAGCGTGCGGGCACGCGCTTCATTCCCGCGCGCCGCGATATTCCACGGCTTGGGGTTGTTCTGTTCGGGACAAAGCCCCACAATCCGAACCCCATACCGCTGCGACAGCTCCCGTACCCGCTCGAGCGAATCGTATCCATGGCAATCGACATACAGATGCATCGCCCCGGTCCAAAGCTCGCAACACGTGTAACCCGAAGCCGACGCCGAAGAAAAGAACTCCTCAAGATCAAAGTAGCGATGGCTGATATTCATAACGGCAAGCTGGGGGTAGCTCATAATTACTCTCCAACCCAAACGGGGCCCCGTTCCATATAGGAGCGGGGCCCAATTACACAAACGTTATTTGCTCTTAGTAATCGAACTGGTGATAGTAACGACGATAGTTGAGGTTGTGCTTGGTGACCGTCTCGTAGTAAGCGGCAAGGCGATCGGTGATCAGCGAGGAGAGGATCCACGGGGACACGATGACGCGGAACTCGTCGTCAAGGCCGGGGATCGCGAACTCGGCGGTGTCGATGATGTTGATGTCGGTGTCGCCGGTCACGCCGCGGGTCAGGAACGCGCGGACGCGCTCGTCGAGCTTGCGGTTCTCGTCCTCGCCCATGAACAGGAACACGGGGACGCCGGGCTCCACGAGCTCGAGGGTGCCGTGGAAGAAGTCGGCCGAGGTGATGTAGCGGGTGCGCTTCCACTGCATCTCCTCCAGGATGCACATCGAGAACAGGATGGTCTCGCCCCACAGGGCGCCGGAGCCGATGAACATGGTG
>UQKV01000054.1 GCA_900541665.1 uncultured Collinsella sp. | reverse complement strand
CCCCGTCTCACCGGCGGGCACAACCTTGCCCGTTGTCTCCGCCGCGCGAACGGACGCACCTGCATTCGCGCCAGCAAACGGCGAAACGACGATATCGGCCCGAGCGCGGTCGGACGCAATGTCAACCCCCTCAGGCGGCTGTCCCGAAATCGGCATGTCGGAATAGAGCGTCACGCGCCCGCCCGAAAGCAGCCGCGCCGACACTCGCTTGATGGCCTCGGGATTCGAAACGGCGAGCCCCGCACAGCGCGCCCACGTATCCACCGCCCACACGCCGCAGACGTCGGTCGCCGTGGTGATGACGGGGATGGCGCCTACCGCGCGTGCCACAGTTTGCGCAAGCTCGTTCGCACCACCCAAATGCCCCGACAAAAGCGGGACGGCAAAGCGCCCCGCCTCGTCGATCGCCACAACCGCGGGATCGTTTGTCTTCGAGGCGACATGCGGCGCGATCGCCCGCACGGCGATGCCCGCCGCGCCCACGAACAGAAGCGCGTCCGACGCTTCCCACGCGTGCGCCGTCCATGCGCGCAGGTCGGCCTTCCCCTCGCCGAATCCGCGCGAAACGGAAACGTCCCAGCCAGGGTCATCTTCACCTGTCTGCGCGCAATCGGAAAGCGCGCGTGCGGTGCGCTCAGCCAACGCATACCCCCTCTCAGTGAACGCTATGCAGGAAACCCTCATCTAGCGCACCACCATCGTCGAGAAGTAGCTACCCCGATCGGGCACATCGTCGAGCGAGCGGTACACGCGCTCGCCCGGAAGCCCACAATCCTCTACGAGCTCGGCACCGTCGAAGGCGCCCTCCTCGCGAAGGATGCGCTTCGTGTCCGCAAGCGAGCGGCGCGCCTTCATGACCACCTTCGTCCCCGGCCAGCCGATTGCGCGGCGCACCCCGCACAGCGCGCCTTTACTCATACGTCGCCCCCAATTCCCCGATAACTGCATCGGCGCCCGACGTGCGGAAAAGCTCGCGGCGCTCGGCGTCGAACACGACCGCGGCGATGTCGCATGCGCCCGCCGCGCGGCGGCGCAACCTGTCCTCGATTGCCGCGGCGAGCGAGGCGCGCGCAGCGTCCCCCACGCCGGCGGCCTCGATTACCTCGAGCGCCGCCGTGGTCGTGACCGACGACATGATCTCGCGCACGGTCTTCGCGCCCGCGCCGACCAAGGCCGCGTGGGCGGCCAGAATCTCCGCGCGGCAGTCGGCGGTACGCGAATGGGTGTCCATGATGCCGCCAGCGACCTTCACCAGCTTGCCGATGTGTCCCACAAGAAGGACATTGGTGAATCCCTCGCGAACGCAGCAATCAATCGCATCGCCCACAAAGTTGGAGATGAAGACCACCGGCGCACCGTTTAGGTGGAAATGCCCCGAGATGAACTGCCCGCCGTAGTTGCCGGGCGTGAGCACGACTCCGCGCCGCCCCATAGCCGCATGCTGCCGGATCTCGAGCTCGATGCTGTCGCGCAAGGCAGCGAGGCTGCGCGGCTCGACGATGCCCGTCGTGCCCAGGATGGAGATGCCGCCCTCTATCCCCAGGTGCGGGTTGAAGGTCTTTTCGGCAAGGGAAACGCCCTCGGGTACCGAAATCGTCACAGCAATATTTCCAGAAAAGCCGTGCGCGGCGCACACCTCGCGCACCGCCGAAGTGATCATCGCGCGCGGCGTCGCGTTGATGGCGGCCGCCCCCACCGGCTGCTCGAGCCCGGGCAACGTCACGCGCCCCACGCCCACGCCGCCATCGACGGAAACTTCCGATTCGCTCGTGGGCACGCCCTTGCTGCCCGCAGCGCCCGTGCCCGACCCCGCATGTTCCACGCGCGCGTACACGAGCACGCCGTCGGTCACATCGGCATCGTCGCCTGCGTCCTTTTGCACGGCGCACTGGGCGCACCCCTCGCCGATGCATGCGTCGACCACGTCCGTCTCGACGGGCAGCCCGCCGGGGGTGACGATCGACACGTGGCCGACGGGCTTTCGTGACAAGAGCATCTCGCAGGCCGCCTTCGCCGCGAGCGTGGCGCAGCTCCCCGTGGTATAGCCGCAGCGCAGGCGGGTCGTCCCAGTATATATGTAGTGCTCGAAGGCCACGCTAGCTGCTCGCCTTCCGATACCCCGTGGCAAACGAAGGGTCGTAAAGCTTGCTGCGCTCGTACGACTCCGCTTGCGCGCCGTCGTGCGCAAGCCCGCCGCGAGCTCCGAGAACGCGGCCCACCACCACGAGCGCCGTGCGGTCGATGCCCTCTCGCGCACCCGCATCGGCGAGCGTGCCCACTGTGCAGCGCACCACGCGCTCCTCAGGCCAGGTCGCCTTGTACACGAGCGCCGCCGGCTCGTCGGAGCTGCGGCCCGCGGCCAAAAGCTCGGCGGAAAGCTCGGCGAGCATACCCGAGCTCAGGAAGATGACCATAGTCGAGCCGCTTTCCGCCATGGTGCGCATGCCCTCTCCCGCGGGCATGGGGGTGCGTCCGGAAAGCCGCGTGATCACGACCGACTGGCTGATTCCCGGCAGCGTGTATTCCTGGCGAAGCGCCGCCGCGGCACCGCAAAAACTCGACACGCCGGGCACCACCTCGTAGTCCACGCCGCGCGCGTCGAGCGCGTCCATCTGCTCCTGGATGGCGCCGTACAGGCACGGGTCGCCCGTATGCAGGCGCACCACTTCCTCGCCCCGCGCATCTGCCGCGCACATCACGTCGAGCACTTCCTCCAAGGTCATGTGCGCGCTGTCGTAGACGACGCAGGATTCCTTGCACTCGGCGAGCAGCTCGGGGTTCACAAGGCTCCCCGCCCAAACGACCACGTCGGCCGCGCGCAGAAGGCGCGCCCCGCGCAGCGTGATAAGGTCGGCGGCGCCCGAGCCTGCGCCAACGATATGAATCATCCGAGCCTCCCCTTCCCGTTTCTCATCGCAACCGTTTACGCCGCCATTCGCGCAGCGGACAAAACACGGCGCCTGCGGCGGCAATCGGCGCAAATACGCAGGCAGGAGGCGCAATGCCGCCCGCCCTGGCTTTGACACGTTCACAAGTGCCCACTATCATAGTAAAAGTTTCGGCAACGAGCATATGACAATCGGATAAAAGGAAATGACCGGCGCGGCGCCCGCACAGCCCGCGCTGGCTTGCGGAGGGAACCAGGTGGGAATCCTGGGCAAGGGACATTACTGTATAGGACGCGCGGGCGAACCGCCTCGCGCCCCAAGCCAGACTGCTTCGCCTTTTCCTCACGGCATCGCCGTGGCGTTAGCTCCTTGTGAACCCCGAGGGGTGCGCTTTTCTTTCGCTTGTGCCGACAAGCAACTGTCGCCGGGGGGACCGGCAAACCGAGGAAAGGAAAAACCATGTCCGACCAGATGTCACGCCGCGGCTTCATGGGCGCCGCAGCAACCGGAGCCGTCGCGCTCGCCGGAGTCGCGCTCGCGGGCTGCTCCAACACCTCCGCGAGTTCCGAGAAATCGAGTGAAAAGGAGAAGGCCGTGAAGCCGGTCATCCTCGTCACGAGCTTCGGCACGAGCTACAACGACTCGCGCCACATCACCATCGGCGCCATCGAAGACGCTATCCGCGAGAAGTACTGGCAGGACTACGACATCCGCCGCGCCTTCACCGCGCAGATCATCATCGACAAGCTGAAGAAGCGCGACGGCATCACGATCGACAACATGACCGAGGCGCTCGACCGCTGCGTGGAAGACGGCGTGAAGGAAATCGTCGTGCAGCCGACGCATCTCATGGGTGGCCTGGAATACACCGACGTGAAAGACGAGCTCGACAAGTACGCCGACAAGTTCGACAAGATCTCGCTCGGGGACCCGCTGCTCACCTCCGACGATGACTACAAGAAGGTGGCCGCAGCCATTAAGGAGAACATGGCGTCCTTCGACGACGGCAAGACGGCGCTGTGCCTCATGGGCCACGGCACCGAAGCCGATTCCAACGCCGACTATGCCAAGATGCAGGAAGTGTTCAAGAACGAGGGCTTGACGCAGTTCTTCGTCGGCACCGTCGAGGCTGAACCGACCTGCGAGGATGTTATCGCCGCCGCGAGCGCCGCAGGCTACAAGAAGGCCGTGCTCGCGCCGTTCATGGTGGTCGCGGGCGACCACGCGAACAACGACATGGCAGACGAGACCGACCCCGACAGCTGGGCTGCGAAGTTCGTGGCCGCCGGCTTCGAAGTGACGTGCCTGCTCCAGGGTCTGGGACAGAACGTCGCGGTCGACGACATCTACGTCTCGCACGTGGACGACGCCATCGCCAAGCTGTAAACTCGCCGCGCACGGGGGCACCGGTCGCGTCCCCGTGCAACGGGCATGCGCCTTTCCCCGACCGACGACGCATGCCCGTTGCATTCGCATCCCGCCCGCCCACCGCACGGCGCGGGCGGTCGAAGCGATTGAAAGGAACCCCTCCATGTTGAAGAAAACCCTCGTCTTCGCCCTGTCGGCGGCGCTTTTCGCGTTCTCGCTCGCCGGCTGCGGCGGAAATTCAATCGACAGCGCAAAGGCAAGCGATGCCGATTCCCAGGAAAAGACCGAACAGGCGGCCGATGCGCCCGAGGGCGCAGGCGCTGCCCCCATCACCGCCGACAAGGTGGCTGACGGCACCTATCCAATCACCGTGGATTCCAGCTCGAACATGTTCAGGATTGTGGACGCCCAGCTCATCGTGGAAAACGGCTCCATGCACTGCGTGATGACACTTTCCGGCACGGGCTACGGCAAGCTCTTCATGGGCACGGGCGACGAGGCTGCCGCCGCGAGCGAGGCCGACTTCATCCCCTATGTGGAAAACGCGGAAGGCAAGTACACCTACGACGTGCCCGTTGATGCGCTCGACGAGGACACCGCCTGCGCCGCGTGGAGCATTAAAAGGGAGCGGTGGTACGACCGCACGCTCGTATTCGAATCCGCCGGCGTCGATCTGCGCGCCGACGCACTGAAGTAACGCCATGCGGTCGATTCTTCCCAAGGGGGAAAACAGGAAGCGCCGCAGCATCGCGGCGCGCGTAATCGCCTGCGTTCTCGTCGCCCTGCTCGCGCTTCCCTTCGCGGGGTGCAGTGCGAGCCCGAACGCGACCGGTGGCACGGCGGGCTCTCAGGAATACACTGTGAGCGTCTCGCTTTCCGGCGGGTCAGGGCGCGCAAGCATCGCCTCACCCACCACAATTGTGAAGGATGGCGACACCTACACCGCGACCATCACCTGGTCGAGTTCGAGCTACGACAAGATGACCGCCGACGGCGTGGACTACGCGCCCGTAAACGACGGCGGCAACTCCACGTTCGAGATACCCGTCACGCTCGACGAGGACATCGCCGTGTCGGCCGAGACCGTCGCCATGTCGACGCCGCACACCATCGACTACACGCTCCACTTCGACTCATCCACCATGAAGGAGAAATCGGGCGACGATGCAAGCGGCGGCTCCCCTGCGGGAACGGCTTCAAGCGCCGCGGCCGACTTCCACAACGCCGATTTGGGCTGCGGCTGGGAGCCGACGGGGGCGCTTCAGCTTGAATACGCCAAGCACTTCACTGTCGACGAGTTCGAAGGCGGCCTGCGGCTTATCTGCGTTTCGAACGGGGAGCGCTTCCTCGTGGTGCCGCAAGATGCGAAGGTACCTGACGGGTTGAGCTCCGACATCGCGGTCATAAGGCGCCCCGCCGACAAGGTGTACCTCGTGTCGTCGGCGACGATGTGCCTAGTCGACGCGCTCGATGCGAACGACAATATCTTAATGTCGGGCACGAAGGCCGACGATTGCTCGGTCGCGGGCTTCAAAAGCGCGCTCGAAAGTGGGGCGATCGCCTACGGCGGCAAGTACAGCGCGCCCGACTACGAGCGAATATCGGCCTCGGGCTGCACGCTCGCCATCGAGAACACCATGATCAACCACACGCCCGATGTGAAGGAAAAGCTGCAGAAGCTCGGGCTCGTAGTGCTCACCGAACAGTCGTCGAGCGAGCCCGAAGCACTCGGGCGCGTCGAGTGGATTAAGCTTTTCGGCGTCCTGTTCGACAAGGAAGACGAGGCCGCGCACCTGTTCAACGAGCAGAAGGCCCGCGTCGAGCAAACGTCGGGGCTCGCGTCGTCAGGTAAAACCGTGGCGTATTTCTATATTAACTCGAACGGGGCCGCCGTCACGCGGCGGGCGGGCGACTACGTGGCGCAGATGATCGAGCTTGCAGGCGGCAGCTACGCGCTCGATGACGCGCAGACGGCGTCGACGTCAGGTTCGTCAGTAACGCTCGAAATGGAGCGCTTCTACGCGACGGCGAAGGATGCCGATATCATCGTCTACAACGGCACCATCGACGAATCGGTTGCCACCTTGAAAGACTTCGTAGGCAAAAACGCGCTATTGTCGCAGTTCAAAGCTGTAAAGAACGGCAACGTCTGGGTCACAAGCGCCGACATGTACCAGCAGATGACTTCTACCGCCGACATTATCGACGAGCTGCACGGGGCGTTCACCGGCGATGACGCGAGCGACTTCCATTATCTGAGGAAGCTTGGGTAGCGTCATGAGAAGCCGGCTTTCCATGACATACGACGAATCGGGGCGCGCCGCGCGGTGTCGCGTCGTGACGGCGCTGATCGCTGTTGCCCTCATCGTGCTCGTCGGGGCCAACCTGTGCATCGGGAGCGTGCTCGTGCCCGCAGACCACATCCCCGGCATCCTTTCGGGCGGCGCGGCCAATTCCATGGAAAGCCAAGTCATCTGGGAGATTCGCCTGCCGCGCGTGCTTTCAGCCGTGCTTCTCGGCGGGGCACTTTCGCTCTCCGGGTTCCTGCTGCAGACGTTTTTCAACAACCCCATCGCCGACCCGTTCATCTTGGGCGTCTCCTCGGGCGCAAAGTTCGTCGTCGCGCTTACGATGATCGTGCTTCTGGGCGCGAACCAGGCCATGTCCTCGCCGGCCATGGTGGCCGCAGCGTTTCTGGGATCGCTTATCACCATCGGCTTCGTGCTCCTCATCGCACGGCGCATAAGTTCCATGGCCATGCTCATCGTGGCGGGCGTCATGGTGGGATACATCTGCTCGGCGGCGACGAACTTTCTCATCGCCTTCGCCGACGACCAGTCCATCGTGAACCTGCACAACTGGTCTTTGGGTAGCTTCTCGGGTTCGAGCTGGGACGACATCGCGGTCATCGCGGTCGTGGTGATCACCGTGAGCGCATGCGTATTCGCGATATCGAAGCCCCTTTCCGCCTTCCAGCTGGGAGAAGCCTACGCGAAAAGCGTCGGCGTGAACGTCGCACGCTTCCGCGTGGTGCTCGTCCTTCTAGCGAGCATGCTCTCCGCCTGCGTGACCGCGTTCGCTGGTCCGGTGTCGTTCGTAGGCATCGCGGTTCCGCATCTCGTGAAGTCGGCGCTGAAGTCGTCGAAGCCCATCCGCGTGATTCCTGCGTGCTTCTTGGGAGGCGCCATCTTCTGCGCGGGTTGCGATTTGATCGCGCGCACGCTGTTCTCTCCCGTCGAGCTTTCCATCAGCGCCGTCACCGCCATCTTCGGTGCGCCGGTGGTTATCGCGCTCATGCTGAAGAAGCGGGTGAGGTAGATGGGGGAATTCGTGCCGCGGCCCAAAACGCTCGGAGGGGAGTCGAACCTCGAAACCCCGGTAAAAACGCAGGCTGACGGAGCGCCGCTTTTCCGCATAAGCGACCTGTCGGCGGGCTACGACAAGAAGGTCGTAGTCGAAGGCGTCGAGCTGGAGGTTCGCGCGGGCGACGTCGTGGCGCTCATCGGGCCGAACGGCTCGGGCAAGTCGACCATCTTGAAAACCATCACACGCCATCTGGTACCGCTTGCCGGCGCGGTCGAGCTCGACGGGCGGGAGATTTCCCGATGGAAGACGGCGGAGTTCGCAAGGAACCTTGCCGTTATGCTGACAGATCGACCCCGGACCGAGCTCCTCACCTGCCGCGATATCGTAGAGGCGGGAAGGCATCCCTACACCGGGCGAATGGGCACACTCTCGCCCGACGACCATAGTCGGGTCGACGAGGCCATGAAAGCCGCACATGTGGAAGAGCTCGCCGAGCGCGACTTCATGCAGATAAGCGACGGGCAACGCCAGCGCGTCATGCTCGCACGAGCCATCGCGCAGGATCCGCGTGTGCTCGTGCTCGACGAGCCCACGTCGTATCTCGATATCCGCTACCAGATCGACCTGCTGCGAATACTTCGCCACCTTTCGAAATCGCGGAATGTGGCTGTCATCATGTCCATCCACGAACTCGAGCTCGCGCAGAAAAGCGCCGACAAGGTGATTTGCGTGAAGGACGGCCGGGTCTTCCGCGCCGGCGCACCCGAGGACATATTCACGCGCGAGACGATTGGCGAGCTCTACGGCCTTCAACATGGCACCTTCAACGAGAGCTTCGGCAGCGTGGAAATTGGGCGCCCACACGGCGATGCGCACACGTTCGTCATCGCCGGCGCAGGTACGGGGTCGGCTGTGTTTCGCCAGCTCATCCGGCAGGGCAAGGCGTTCTACGCGGGCGTTCTGCACGAAGGGGACATCGACTGCGAGCTCGCGCGCGACCTAGCGACGGAATGCGTGGCCGAGCGCGCCTTCGAGCCAATCGGGGATAAAACCATAGCCCGCGCCAAAGAGCTCCTCGTCCACTGCGCACGCCTTATCGTGTGCCCCGCCGCCTTCGGCACCATAAACGCCCGCAACGCAGAGCTCGTCGAGTTCGCACGCTCGCATGGTATCGAGGTCATGCGAGCGTGCGAAGGCGCATCGGAGGATTCCAATGGATACGCCTAGGCGCGGCCCAAGAAATCGTCCGCATCCCCATCTGACACTATTTCACCGCAACTTAGAAGGTGTCGGCGTATAACGCTTCACCCCAAATTAAATTGATTCGTTGAATAGACACATTACAAATCTTTAGACTTCGTTTAATCTACAAGTGGGTATTATCACACATTAAGCACACGTGAAAGGATATACCCATGTCGCTTACACAGTCAGCAGAGCGTGCAGCGCTTAACAAGCTCATCGATTATCTCGACGACAACCCGCAAGAAAACATCGACAAAATCATGGACCTCGTGAACAAGCTGGTCCCCAATCGCGTATTTCCTGTACAGCGAGAGGCATTCACCAATGTCATCAAGAGCCGCGGCAATTGGTATGACCTGATCATGCGTGCGTTCAGCCTTAATCCCCAGATGCGAACCAAACTGCTTAAGACCCTCATTGTCGACGCCAACCTGCTTGCTTGGCCAGAGCAGGAAAAAACCGCGAAAAGTACCAGTGCAATATTCCGTGGGCCATCCTGCTCGATCCCACGAGCGCCTGCAACCTGCATTGCACGGGCTGCTGGGCCGCCGAGTACGGCTACAAGCAGAATCTCTCGTTCGAAGACATCGACTCTATTGTTACGCAGGGCAAAGCTCTGGGTACCCACATCTACATCTACACTGGTGGCGAGCCATTGGTGCGCAAGCGGGACCTCATCCGAATTTGCGAGAAGCACCAGGACTGCGCTTTCCTGTGCTTTACCAACTCCACGCTGATCGACGAGGCCTTCTGCGACGACATGATTCGCGTAGGTAATTTTGTCCCCGCCATCAGCGCCGAGGGCAATGAGCACACAACCGACGCCCGTCGCGGCGAAGGTACCTACGCAAAGATCGAGCACGCCATGAAACTCCTGCGCGAGCGCGACTTGCCATTTGGTATCTCCACCTGTTGGACCAGCGCCAATGCCGATACGGTTGCTACCGAGGAGAACATGGACTGGATGATCGGCGAGGGAGCACTCTTCTGCTGGTACTTCCACTTTATGCCGGTTGGCCGCAATGCAACCCCCGAGCTCATGCCCACGCCCGAGCAGCGCGAGCACATGTATCACTTTATCCGCGAAATGCGTGAGAAGAAGCCGCTGTTTACGCTCGACTTCCAAAACGACGGCGAGTTTGTAGGCGGATGTATCGCCGGCGGCCGCCGCTACCTGCACATCAACGCCGCCGGAGACGTGGAGCCGTGCGTGTTCATCCACTACTCAAACGCCAACATCCACGATGTGAGCTTACTCGACGCGCTGCGCTCTCCCCTCTTTATGAAGTACTACGAGAACATGCCGTTCAACGACAACTATCTCAAGCCATGCCCCATGCTCGAGAATCCCGACGTGCTGCCCAAACTGGTCGCCGAGAGTGGCGCAATGAGCACCGATCTCATCGAGAAGGAGTCACCCGAGCAGCTGCGCGAAAAGACCCAGGCTGCCGCCGAGGCATGGTCACCTGTCGCCGACCGCATCTGGAACGACTCCGACGATCCGCTATACACCAAGCGTCACGAGGACAAGTCGCAGGGTATGGCCGATAGCGACATGCACAAGTTCGAAAAACAGGGCCGCACACTCAAAAACGGCGATTAATGCCGCCCTATACGACAAACGCTCAGAAATGAAGCGGAGCAGTCTCGAGGCTCATCTTCGAGGCTGCTCCGCCTTACCATCAAAACAGTTTTACTAAGTTGCGGTGAAATAGGGACTAGATCGGCCTTCCAATAACCAAAACAATCCCTATTCCACCGCAACTTCTTTAAGTTGTTGAATTATCGATGCTATTCGAAGCGAGATTCCAGGCTCGACAGGCCGTTGAGAGTCAGGTCGTTGGCAACCTCCGAGACGCGCTCGATAGGAACCGAGCCGTCAGACAGCGCCCACGTGCGATAGATACCGATAATACCCGACAGCAAAAACGCCAGATAGTAGTCGAACATCTCGTCCTTGAGACCTTGGGGCAGCAGATCGCGCTCGGCAATCTCGTGCTCGAGCGGTGCACGAAGACGAGCCATAAAATCATCGAGCGGAATGTTCTCGATCAGCTGACGATTGAGCACGAGGTTGTTGCATAGCGCCTCGTTAACGGTTTTAAAGAAGGTCGCCGCCGCGCCCAGGGCGCGCTCGTTAGTGTCGCCGTCCATGGAGGAAAGCGTCTTCTCGACCGAATCGACAATCATCTCCACTACATCGACGGCAATGGCATCGAGCAGGCCGTCAACCGTGCCAAAGTGCACATAGAAGGTTTTGCGGTCGACATTGGCCTCGCGCGCGATGGCACTCACCGTAATGTCTGCCTGCGGCTTTTCCATAAGCAGACGCTCGAACGCGGAAAGGATGGCATTGCGGCTGCGAACGATGCGGCGATCAATACGCGGTTTGCTGGTGGCCATGGGCGTGTCCCTTCGATATGCGGGCATTCATCAACAGATGAGAGATAATCTACGTAAGAGGATTATCCCCCATACAGCACAAATATGCCCCGCATCATGAAGAACGCACGACTGCCCTACTGCGACTTAGGGTGCTTCTTCTTATTAAGCGCCGACGGAGATACGCGAATACCGTCGCCCGTCTGGCGCACATAGGCTTTATGAGCCGGCTTAGCGGTCCCAGAAGCCTTCTGAGCGTGCTTCTTGGGATCAACGGTAACAGCATTCGTGGGGTGCGGCTTAGTGGGCGCAGAGGGCGTCTGAGGCGTACGGCCGAGCTTGCGTATCACGCGATCCCAGCGCGCATGGATGCTCTCGTTGTGGGCGCTCTTAAGTCCCAGCAGGGGCGCAGCCAAAATGGTAGGCGCAATAAACGTGATGAGGCGCCACAGAAGATAGCCGGCGGTCGAAGCCGACCCAAAGAAATGACCCAAGAACAATGCAAACCCGCCCTCAGCGCCACCAGTTCCACCGGGCAAGGGAACCGCAGAGCTCAGCAGCTGGACAAAGGCGCTCGCAGCCATGACCGAGAAAAAGTCGACCTCGTGGTGGCCAAAGGCAAGCATCAGGAAATACGGCACCAGATAGAAAAACGCGAGCTGCAGCATGGTGATAAACACGGTGAGCAGCATGGAAGAAAAATGTCCGGCTGAAAGCTTGAACTTCTCGGAGAAGGAGTAGATCTCGCCATCGACAAACGTGCGCCATCCTTCGATCTTATTGGCCGAGACACCTATGCGCTCGAGCCAATTGATGATGCAATGAGCGACGCGCGTGACGGTCTTAGGCATGAGCGCGACGGCGAAGATGCCAAGCAAGATACAGCAGTGCCCACCAAAGCTAAAGACGCACAGCAGCGTCATGTCGCCATAGCGCTCGGCAAAAAACGGCATACGAGCAAGCAGTAGGATAGCGCCCCAGGCAACGAGGCCAAACTGGTACACGATAAAGCGCGTGAACTGCGTGGCTCCGGCCTCGCCGACATTTTGGCCCGCCTTGGTCAGGCGGTAGATCTGGGCGGGAGTCGAGCCCATCATCATAGGTGTGAGGTTGCCAAAGAAGATGCCACTCGCCTCGACCGAAATCAGGTCGCGAATGCCGACGGGTGAATTGGGGTCGAGCCATACGGCAATCGCATAGGCCACAATGCCAAAGAACAGATACATGAACATGCAAAGACACGCGACAAAGAGCCATGACGCCTGCACGCTCGACATAGCGGCCCAGAACTGCCCCATCTGCCCGGTTACCACCAGATAGACGATATAACCCACCAGCACGACACCGATAAAGATGGCGCCGCGGCGTGCGCTCTTATTGTCATCTCCGCCCGAGGCCTCAACCTCGACCTGGGGCTTAGACGTATGCTGAGAGGACTCCGTCATGAGACTCCTTCTAACAGTCAAAATATCTTGGATATTGTACCCGCAAGGACCATAGACAGAACGAAAAGCTCTGGTTCAAACGGGAATTGCAGACGGTTGTTTGAAAATAAGGCTTATAGGACAAAATGTGTGTCCCGATAGAACATCCGTTTCCATCCATTAA